>CAKQVV010000050.1 GCA_934277845.1 uncultured Clostridia bacterium | reverse complement strand
TGAAGCGGCTGAAAGGCAGGCTTTCCACGGCGACGCGCGGACATAAATTATTAAAGGACAAGTCGGACGAGATGATCCGTCGCTTTTCCGTCATAATCCGCGAAAATAAAGAACTCAGGACGCGGATAGAGGACGAACTCAGGGACTGTCTGGGAAAATTCGCGTTTGCGCGCGGCACCGCTTCCCGCGAAGAATTCGACAAGGCGTTTTCCATTCCCGTCGTTTCCGTCAAAGCCGAGTACAAATTCGGCGAAGTCATGGGCGTCGTCGTCCCGTCGATAAACATCGGGAGCAATAAAAAAGCGGACGGCTTTCCCTACGCTTTTGCCGAGATTTCGTCCGAAGCCGACTACTCGGTAAAAAGAATAAGTTCTCTTATGGCGGATTTATTAAAACTTGCCGAAGTGGAAAAGACCGCGGCGATGCTGTCGATCGAGATCGAGAGAAACAAGCGCAGAGTCAACGCGCTCGAATACATCATGATCCCGCAGATCGAAGAAACCATAGCCTATATCCGCAGCAAACTCGACGAGAACGAGCGTGCGGCGACAACGAGGCTGATGAAAGTCAAATCCATGCTTGCGGACGCAGACTGAGAAAACGGTAATTATAAAACACCGCCGCGACTATCGGTACGCGTTCGGTCGTTTGCCTGTAATTATCTAGTCATCTTGACCGCTTAAATATTCAAATATGCGCATATACAGTAAAAAACGGCGATCCCGGTCGCCGTCTTTTGTTTTTTGTTGAGTTTATTCGTTAAGTCTTTTATCGTCAGTCGAGGATTCTGCCGTCGGTGGATATCGTTACGACCTGCCACGGAATGAATTTGCCGCTTTGTTGCAAAGCGGTTTTCGCCGCATTTTCCAGTCCGCCGCAGCAGGGTACTTCCATGCGGACGACGGTTACGCTTTTAACGTCGTTATTGCGGATGATTTCCGTCAGTTTTTCGGAATAATCGACGCTGTCGAGTTTCGGACAACCCACAAGCGTGATATGCCCCCTGATGAATTGCTCGTGAAAAGCGGCGTAGGCATAAGCCGTACAGTCGGCGGCGATCAGCAGTTTCGCGCCGTCGAAATACGGTGCGTTGACCGGTACGAGTTTGATCTGCACGGGCCACTGCGAAAGCCGGCTGACGGGTTTTGCGTGGGGAATTTCGACGTCGGCGGCATCTTCGTGAACGATCTTTCTCGACTGCGTGCCGGGGCAGCCGCACGGCAAAACCATGCCCTCTTTTTTCATTTTTTCCTGCATTTTCGCGCGTTTACTTTCCATGACGGCTTGTTCGTCATAAGCCGCCGCCTCGCGCTCTGTAAACGTAATCGCGCCGGTAGGACACGCGGGCAAACAGTCGCCCAGCCCGTCGCAGTAGTCCTCGCGCACAAGTTTCGCTTTGCCGTCCGACATCGCGATCGCTCCTTCGTGGCAAGCGGCGGCACACGCTCCGCAGCCGTTGCATTTTTCTTCGTCGATCTTAATGATTTTTCTTTTCATAATTTACTCCCTGATTTCTTGATTTTATGGCTATATTATAGTATAATCGTAACAAAAAGTATGTTGAATTTTCAACAAACGGAGAAAAAATATGAAAGAATATGCGGCGATATTGAGGAAATGCGGGTTATTCGACGGGATAGAAGAAAACGACTTGTATGCGATGCTGGACTGTATCGGGGCAAACCTCGCGGAATACGGTGCCGGCGAGTATATTTTCAGAGAGGGCGACGAAGCGAAAGAACTTGGCATAGTTTTGTCGGGTATGGTGGAGATCGAGCGGTCGGATTTCGACGGTAACCGCACCATACTCGCGCGGTTCGAGTCGTCGCAGATTTTCGGCGAGTCGTTCGCGTGTGCGGGCGTAAAATCGATCCCGATAAACGCGAGGGCGGTGACGGACTGCGAAATTTTAATGATAGACGCGGGCAAAATCACCGCGACTTGTTGCAGCGCGTGCGCGTTCCACGTCAAAGCTGTGTCGAATCTGTTGAAACTCGTTTCGATGCGGAACATACTTTTTCACGAGAAAATCGAGGTCACGTCGAGGCGCACCACGCGTGACAAACTGTTGGCGTATCTCGGCTTGCAGGCGAAGAAAGCGGGTAGGAAAAACTTCCGCATAGCGTTCGACCGCAAGGATTTAGCCGATTATCTCGAAGTGGACAGGAGCGGCTTGTCTGCGGAAATAAGCAAACTGCGGCGCGAAGGAATAATAGAAAGCCGGAAAAACGAATTTACGCTGTTGTGACGCAAATACTCGTATTCGCACGTGCGCATATATGGAAAAAACGGCGATTTCAGGTCGCCGTCTTTTCGTTTTAAGCAGTATTCGTTATTTTACGATTTTGATTTCGTAGCCGTCGGGGATCGAAACCGAGCGTTTGCCGTTTGCGACTTTTATATTCGCAAAGCCTCCGGGGACGGGGAAACGCGCTTCGCCGTCGAAACGGAAGTTTTCACGCAGAAGTACGGATCTGTTCGTTTCGTCGAAGCCGAGATAGCCGAACGCGATTTTTGCGTACAGCACGCAGATATACGACGCGAAACCGTGACAGCAGCTTGCCTGCGGATCGTTATTTTCCCACAGCGTGCCGGTGCGCCGCGTCATGCGGTCGAAGTAGGGCGTGAACTCGCGGAGAATCGCGTCCTCTTCGCCGTAAAGATCCAGCATTTCCAGGCGCAGGAAGTTGCCGATAAATGCGTTCGAGCGCGGAATATCGGGGTAAACGTCGCTGCCGCGCAACGGACCGAACGAGGTCAGCATGGTCGAAAACAGCGCGGGGTAGTCGGATTTGCTCGCGACGCCCGTGAAAAACGCGTAGTACTGGCAGGTTTCGGTCACGTTTCCGGCGCGGACGAGTTTGCCGTTTTCGCGGACGAGATTGTCCTCGAAGAATTTGCCGTTGAACGCTGTGCCGCGTATCGTGCTTTTAATCGCGTCGGATTTGGCTTTCCACGCGTCGACGCCGTACAGGTCTGCGGCGTCGGCAAGCGCGCGTGCGTAGAGCATGTTGGTCGGGATATTGACGGGTGTCAGGAATTTCGAGCAGTCGCTCCATTCGACGAACACCCACCCGGGCAGGTCTTCGAGCAGTCCGTATTCGTTCTCATAGCGCGAAAAATAATCGAAAAGCCGCTCGATTTTGTCGCGGTACGCCTTGATCGCGGATTCGTCGCGGGTGCGGGCAAGGTAATCTTTCAGTTCGAGCACGAGGAACATCGCCCAGTTGGGGATAAACACACCGTCGTTATGGTCGGCGGGGTAGCACATGGCGGGCATTTCGGGCGGAAGGAAAGGCGACGCGGGCGCAAGGCGATAACAATCGAGAAGATTGCGTTCGACCGAGTTTCTGCCAGTGAGCAGGCGTTCTGCGCGGGCGGTGAAATAACTGTCGCACAGCCACCCGGCGCGTTCGCGGGAGGGACAGTCGGTAAGTACGTCAACGGCGTTTTGCGCAAAAGTGCGCTTACCCGCCTCGAAGATCGCGTTAAGTCTGCCGTCGGCCGACGCAAAGACCGTTTCGTCCGAGTCGGGGTTTTCGTAAGGAATACGATATAATTTATCTATCGTCGCCGAGCCTTTTACGATCACTTTGAGGTAGCGGAAAGTGTACGGCTCGAACGAGAGAAGATCGTACTTGCTGGCTGCGAGTTCGTACCTGACGATATTGCAGCACTGCATGCGGTAGAACGACAGCGGCAGCGCGCCTGATGAGTGCGATGCGGCGAACGCGGGATCACTCATGCCGTCGTCCCACAAAATTTCGTCGAAAATAACGTAAACGACGGCGTTTTTTTCTACCGAAACGTTCAGTCCGATAAACGCCGTGCGGTTCACGCCGCAGTCGAAAAGCGCGTAACCGTCGGTGAGTTTTCCGTTGTATTTTCCGGTTTTATCCGGAACGAACGCGAGTGCGGAAACTTCGTCGGGCGGGAACGATTCCAGCGTGTCGAGCGTGTAGCCTTTCAGTTTTTCGCCGATATTCACGATGCTGCGGTCGCGGTAGAGATACGGCGTGGGATTTACATCCAGAGTGCCGTGTTCGGCGGCGTTTTCTATCGGTTCGTTTACGAGCACCGGCAACGAAACGTCGCACGGCGTCAGCGTGTTTCCCTTGACCTCCGTAAGATCAGCTTGCGGGTAGCAGACATGTTTTCCGCGGTAGAGCGCGCCGCGGTCGCAACTCATTATATAACTTTCCGAAAACGATCGCTGAAAACTGTAACGCGGCGTTTTTTGCACGCGGTCGGTGAGCCGGTACGCCTCGAAATCGGCGGCGGAAGCGATAACTTTGCCGTCGGCGGTCAATTCGCACGCAAGGAACGGCGGTTCGTCGACGTAGGCGAAACCGTTGATTCCGTAGTAGGCAACCTCGATCACGAGGCAGGTGGGCATAACTGAACGAAATTTCACCTCGGAAACGTGGCTGTAACCGTGCGCGGAGCGGACGGGACCGCGGAAAACGAGCTTACCGTCGGCGATCACGCCGAATGCGTTGGATGCGGCGACCGACAGAGTGAGATTGTCGTAATTTTTATCGATAACATAGCGGAACGCGAACGTTACGTTCTTTTCGTCCGGGTTTATTTGCGGAAAATACGCTTTCACGTTTTACCTCCGTACAATGTAATATTTATAAAACGTACTTTAATGGTAAACTAATCCTGCGTGATAGTCAACCGTTTCATAGGTGGACTTTTTTGACCTGATACGAGCGCGCGCCGCGCGGCGGCGAAGTGGACGAAACGGAACTGTTTTAAATTGCCGGAACTCGCGGTTGCGCGTTTTTCGCGGTTAAATGCGGTTTTTCTATTGAATTTCGGTTGATTTTGCGGTGGATAATCCGTTATAATGAGTGTAGAAATATGAACCTGTAAAAAAATTTTTTATTGACAAACCCTGTTGCTTGGTGTAGATTATCAATATCGACGGGGAAGATCCGGACTTGCCCGCAAGACAAATTTTCAAAGAAAACATAAGGATCAGAAAATGATGCGGAGGATCAGAAAAATGAAACGATTAAGGTTTATTACGGTGTTTATCGCGCTGTGCGCGGCGGTGACCGTAGTCGGTTGCGGCGATAACAAACCGCAGCCTTCTAAAATCATCGAAGGCAATGCAGTGACGTTGTCGGAAGCGTGGGATTACGCGCTTTTGTCAGACGAGAGCGCGGCGGATTTCTGGGTGGAAACGCGCACGAAAGCCGATTACCGTTCGGACGAAGCGGGCAGACGCGCCGGCACGGTTTATTTCGAAACCGAAGACGGCAGCGTATACGTTTTTGCGGACAAAGCCGAAACTTCGTCGGAAACCGCGACCGTGTATCTGGTGGGAAAATCGGGCGACGAAACGGCGATTTACGCTTACGGAACCGAAATCGGGTTCGAGGGCGCGAATCATGCGACAGATCTCAAAGTAGTGTTCGCAGGCGGTACTTATTACGTCAGACTCGACGGAAACTGGCTGAAAATCGACGGAAAAACCGCGGCGAGCAAGAGCGGCGAGTTTGATTTCTTTACGAATAAAGAGAAGAAGTACGGTGTGGGCAATGCCGAAACCGGCACTTCCGAACACGAGAACGTTGCGGGCGGCACGGACACGGCGGAACAACTGAAAGAGTGCCTTGTCACGCTGACCGTGGACTGCGCAGAAGGCGGCGCGGCTTCGCTTAGCGCGAGCGAAGTGCTTGCGGGCGAAAAAGTGACCGTCACCGTCACGCCGGACGACGAATCGTACTTGCCGATAGTCACGTTCAACGGTCGTGCGCTTACGGCGACCGGCGAGAATACTTACGAGCTTACCGCCACGGTTTCGGGCAAGATCGAAGTAAAGTTTGCCCGCGCGTTTAACGTGAGCGGCACCTATGCTTACGCCGCGGGACTGTACGCGGACGGAGATACCGTCACGGTGAGAAGCGAAACGACGGGACTCGAAACGATAGGAAAAGACGGCGAGTTTGCGTTCAGGCTCACACCGGGCGTACATAAAATCATCGCCGAAAGCGCGAGATTCGGAACTGCCGAAACTACCGTCACGGTAGAGGACGCGGACGTTGCGTTGTCCGAACAGTTCACGTTCGACAAGCTCGCGTTCACCGACGGCACGACCGTTTCGGGCGGCGAGACTACGCTCGTCGACGGCGATTACAAGCAGTTCGCGGGCGTGAAGGAAAAGAATTTCTTTGTCGAAGCGACCGTAAAACGCATGGACAACGGCGAAACCGTCGGCGGTATTTTCTACAACGCCGGCAGCGACAGCCACGTCAAGATTCTAGCGTTCGAGGATCAATCGACGCATAATTTCAAGATAAGACTTACGCGCGGCAAGGGTTGGGACGACCGCAGCGACCGCGACTACGCGACCGATATTCCGTTCGTTTCGCGATATAAACTGACCGCGGTGTACTATGGCAATACATTGTACGTCGGTATCGACGACAAGTGGACGGCGATCACCGCCGAAACCCCGCATACCGTCGTGGTGAACAATACCGAATTCGATCCCGCGTCCGTGTGGAACGACGGCGACAAGACTTTCGGTCTGCTCGCAAACGGCGCGAGCGCGGAAGGCTATCCGATCGGCGGAATACGCTACGGCAAAGCCACCGAAAAAACGGTCGACGACTGCTACTATACGCTTTCGGTCGTTTGCGCCGACGAAAAAGTGACTGCTGCGCTCAACGAAAACAAGGTGCTCAAAGGCGGCAAAGCGGTGCTCACTCTGGCGGGGCTTACCGCGACCGCGATACCCGAAGTCGAATATGACGGAGAAACGCTGAAACCCGTGATTGCCGGCGTGTACGAGTTTACCGCGGTGAAATCTGGCGAAGTGACCGTCACGGTGACTTACGCGCATATCGCGAGCGGCAGTTATACCTACGCGAGCGGACTTTACTCCGACGGCGATACCGTCGCGGTCAGAGAGAAACAGAGCGGTGCGCTCGGCACGGCGGAGAACGGTTCGTTCTCGATCGCGCTGACCGACGGAACCTATACGCTCGTGCTTTCAAGCGCGAGATTTGCGGATGTCGAAACGGTAGTCACCGTCGAAGGCGACGACGTTGCGATCGCGGACGCGCTCGCTTTTACGACGTACAGATTCGAGGACGGAACGAAGATCGAGGGCGGCGCGATTACGCTGGTAAACGGCGATTACAAGGCGTTCGCCGGCATGAAAGAAACGAATTTCTACGCCGAGGCGACGGTAAAACGCATGGACAACGGCGAGTCGACGAGCGGCATTTATTACTACTCGGGCGGCGACGCCAGCCCCGTCAAGATCATGGTGCTCGATAATTCCGGAACCTGCAAAATCCGCGTTACGCGCGGCACCGGCTGGGACGACCGCAGCGACCGCGACTACGCGACGGATATTCCGTTTGCTGTCGAGTGCAAACTGTCGGTAGTTTCTTTCGGCGGCACGCTGTACGTCGGGATCGACGGCGTGTGGACGGTAATCACGGCAGACACCGCCTATACCGCGCCCGTAAACAACACCGATTTCAACGCGGCTTCGGCGTTCGGCGGCGAAACCGAAAAGACGTTCGGCGTGTTTGCGAACGGAGCGAGCGAGAGCGGCTTCCCGATGAGCGGAATCCGTTACGGCAAGGCTACCGAAGCAACGGTAAACGACTGCTATTATTCGCTTTCGGTCGTTTGCGCAGACGAAAACGTGACCGCCGCGCTTAGCGCGAATAAGGTGATCAAAGGCGGCAAAGCGACGCTTACGCTGACCGGACTTACCGAAGCGGCGATAGCGACCGTGACCTACAACGGAGTCACGCTTGCGCCCGTTACCGCCGGCGTGTACGAGTTTACCGCTACCGCATCGGGCGAAATTACGGTGACCGTGACATATGCGTATATCGCAAGCGGCACTTATACCTACGCAAGCGGACTTTATACCGACGGCGATACCGTCACGGTCAAAGAAAAACAGACCGGCGCGCTCGGCACCGCCGGCAACGGCACTTTCTCGATCGCGCTTACACCCGGAACGCATACGATCGTGCTGTCCAGCGCGAGATTTGCCGACGTCGAAACGGACGTCGAGATAACGAGCGAAAACGTGGCGATCGCGGACGCGCTTACGTTCACGACGATGAAGTTCGTCGGAGGCGAGGCGGTAAGCGGCACGCACGAGTTCACCGACAACAACCAGGCAGTGTACTTTGACGGTATAGAGCTTGCCGATTTCGCGGTGACTGCCGATTACACCTGGCTGGACGGCGAAACGAGTTCGGGACTCGCGCTGAAAATCGGCGGAGTGCAGTACAGAATCTTCGCGTTCGACAACGGCGGCAAAGTCAAGATCTGCGTGCGCAAGGGTACGGACTTCTGGGACGACCGCAACGATCTCGATTATGCGACCGATCTCGACTGGAACCCGACCGGCGCGAAACCGTGGACTTACACGATGAAAGTCGTGTTCAATCAGGGCGTCATGTACGTCGGCATCGACGGCAAGTTCGCCAAAATCACGACCGACACCGCGTACACGCTTCCGCTGAGCGGCAGCGGCAAAGGCAATATCGCCGGCACCGAATTCCTGAATATCGCCGCGAAACAGATCGGTTTCGTGTCGTTCGGTTACGAGTACGGCGGCGCGAAAGTCACGGTAAGCAATATCGGATTTTCTGCCGACGCAGCCGCGGCTGCAGCCGAGATAGAAGCGGCAATCGCCGAATAGAAAGAAAACGAATTTTCGGAGAAACGAATGAAAGAAGAAGAGAACAAACGATCCCCCGGGTATTTCACGCCGCTGTACAACTTTTCGCGCCCGATGATCATCGAGTGCTGCAAAGAGGAGTGCTCGCCGTTCAAGACGGTGGAAGTGGCGAAAAACGACCGCCGTTATTATATCTCGCTGCATTACATTTACAGCGGGAAGGGCAAGGTTTACTATCGCGGCGGCGAATACTCGGTGGAAACGGGAGATTTGTTCATCGTGCCGCCCGTGGAGGAAATGCGCTACGAGGCGGACAAGCACAACCCGTTCCGTTATTACTGGATCGTGCTCGCCGGGCAGTCGGCTTACGACATGACGGGCGAACTCAACCTGTCGGCGGATAACGTTCGCGTGCGTTTCAAGGACGACCGTAGCGCGATAACCGACCTGTTCGGCAGGATAAACAAGAGTTATCTCGAACGCCCGTCAGCGGACTACGAACGGCTGGGACTGTTCTATCTTCTTTTCGACAAGCTCAAAACGGGCATATTCCACGAGGACGACTACAACGCGGGACACTACGTCAACCAGATAGAAATCCTCGTGGGGTGCTCGTATATGAATTCGCACTTTACCGTGGACGACGTGTGTAAAAACCTGAACCTGAGCCTGAGCTACATAAACCGTATTTTCAAGCGCGATAAGAAGATCTCGCCGAAAAAATACATTACGCAGATAAGGATCAAAAACGCCTGCGATTATCTCGCGCAGACCGACAAGCCGATTTCCGAAGTTGCGGGACTTTGCGGTTTTGCCGATCCGAAATACTTTGCGAGAGTTTTCAAGGAAAACGCGGGTTGTACCGCCAGCGAGTATCGGGAGAATTACTCGCGCGTCAATCCGAAAGAAGAATTTACAGCCGAGAAACTTATGCCCGACGTCGGTCTTGGAGTGAAAAATGGCAACGAAAGCAACGAAAACGAATAAAAAAAGTCTGAAAACGCGCATCCTGCAAAACAAGCAGGTGTATATCATGATGCTGCCCGTGCTGGTGCTGTTGCTGGTGTTTTCCTATTATCCGATGTACGGCATAGTGCTTGCGTTCAAGGACTATTTGCCGAACAAGGGCATCTGGGGCAGCGAGTGGGTAGGACTGAAACATTTTCAGGCGATATTCGCTCTGCCGGACTTTTTCCGCGCGTTCCGCAACACGATAATCATCAGTTTGCTCACGCTGTTGTTTTGCTTTCCCGCGCCGATAATTCTCGCGCTGTTTCTCAACGAAGTCACGAACAAGCCTTATAAAAAGTTTATTCAGACGTGCATTTACTTCCCGAATTTTATTTCGTGGGTAATACTCGCGGGTATTCTCGGTTCGCTGCTTAACTATTCGACGGGCACGATCAACAACGTGCTGGCGGCGATGGGGCTGCCGAGAGTGGAGTTCCTAGCGAACGAAAAACTGTTCTATCCCGTGCTGATAATCTCGTGTATAATAAAGGACGCGGGATGGAGCACGATCATTTACACCGCGGGCATAACGAATATCGATCCCACGCTGTACGAAGCGGCGGCGATCGACGGGTGCAAGCGTTGGGGCATGGCGCGGCACATTACGCTTCCGTCCATCGCGCCCATAATACTCATCATGTTCACCATGCAGGTCGGCAATATCCTGAACGCCAACTTCGACGCGATTTACAACCTGTATAACCCGACGGTGTACTCGGTGGCCGACGTCATCGACACGCTTGTTATGCGTACCGGCTTCGAGGAAGGACATTACGAACGCGGCACGGCGATAGGACTGTTCAAGTCGGTCATCAACTTTATTTTGCTGTTGTCGGCGAACGCCGTCGTGAAGAAAATCAACGGTTACGGCATGTACGAGGTGGCGGAATGAACGAAGTAAAAACCTATCGGGGCGCGGAAACTAAAATAAACCGTCCGCAACCCGTAAAAAAACTGAATAAAAACCCGCTTACCGTGTGGAAAGTACTGATCTACGTGTTCCTGGCGATTTTCACAGCATTGTGTCTGTTTCCGCTTGTGTACGAAGTCATGCTGTCGGTGTCGTCGCGCGACGACTTTCTCGCATCGCGGTTCATCGTTCTGCCGCGGCATTTCAATAT
>CAKQVV010000049.1 GCA_934277845.1 uncultured Clostridia bacterium | reverse complement strand
GGAAAGCGTGTTGCCGCCGAGAAGCATCGTTGTGCCTTCCGGGAACGTAACTTTGCCGGTTACTTCGCCGAACGTGTCGTCAAAGACTACCTGCGGTGAAATCCCGGACGTAATCGGGGCGTTTTGTCCGCCCTCGTCTTTTGTATACGCTCTTATTGTTGCCGTAACCTTGCTGTAACCGATAATCTCGTCGGACATGGTCAGCATATATCCGCGATTAAGTTCGTCTCTCGTTGCGCCTCCGATCAGCAAACTAACGTCTTCTCCGGCGGTTGCGGTATCAACCACTGTCGCCGACGAGCCGCTCCCCTTTTCGATCATATTCACGGTGATTGTTCTGCCGATTTCATTGACTAAAAGTCGGTCGTTTGTTTTCACCGTGCCGCGAGCGATTGTGGTAGTGATAATAACTCTTCCGTCGGGCATGGAGAAAACATCTTTGATGCCGGCATAGAAATCGGGCGCGTCCCAGACGGTGAGTCTGACCTGCGCGATTCCGCCCGCGTCAATCACGAAGTTGTCGCTGTCCGCAAACAGATCTCTGACGGCGATTTCGTGAATACCTATCGCGTAGTTTTCTTCCGAGGCGCAGATCGTCACCCATGCCGTATCGTTGTTCGTTTCCGCCGCAACGTCTATGCACGTCAAGCCGAACTTTCCGCTTTCGAGATTTTCCTCGAATTTACGTTCGAATATGCTTTCGGTCAATTCTACCGTGCGTTGTTCGATCGTGAAAGTCGTGGTGATTTCGCCGCCTTTCCACTCCGCGGTGGCTGCAACGATCGCTTTCGCCGTATATTCGCCGGCGTTCTTCGGCGCGATTGCGGTGTAAGTGCCGTCGCTTGCGTCCGCGGCCTTGTACATGACGGAAATTTCGCCGTCGCCTTTGCGGTTTACTTTCTCGGGCGAAAGGACTGCCGCCGTTCCGTCATAGGTTTTGTCCAGCGACAGATCGGATGCAAACGTTATGACGTTGTCTTTCGCGTTGAGCGCGGCTATCGTCTCGGTTCTGGTTGCGTCGCAGGTATTGCAGGAATAGGTTTTTTCGCCTGCCGTGCCGTAACCTGCGGGAGTGGTGATTTCTCCCTCGTCCCAGTCGTGCGGAGCGATCGAATCTCTCTCGTCGGTATGGGCGCAAGTCGCGGGATGCCAGTGATTGTTGCTGTCAAACGCCCATCCGGTTGTGTCAAAAGTATGCACGTGGTCGATTGTGCCGATCGATGACGTTTTGGTGCGTCCGCACTTGACGCAGGTATAGGTCTTGACGCCCTCGGTGGTTTCGGTGGGAGCGGTAGTAACCGTGCCCTCGTCCCATACGTGCTTTTCGGGCGATCCTTTCTCGTCGGTATGGGCGCAAGTCGCGGGATGCCAGTGATCCTGTTCGTCGTGCTTCCACGCGTCGTTGTCGAAAGTATGCACGTGCGCAAGTTGTTTGATGGTATCCGTTTTCCGGTATCCGCACACCGTGCAGGTGTACGTCATTACGCCCTCGGCGGTTTCGGTGGGCTCGGTGGTGACGATGCCCTCGCCGAAAGTGTGTTCGGCATTGTCCGTCGTGTCGGTATGCCCCTTGGTCGTACACTCGTGCCAGTGGTGCGTCCCGTCGTTTTTCCATTCGTTCGAAAACTCGTGTTTGTTCTTGCCGCACGCGGTCGCGGAAAACGCAACCGACAACGCAAGCGCAAGCGCGAGAATCAAAACAATAGTTTTTCTTTTCATCGTCTTTTCTCCTTGTTTTTGTTTTTTTATATTCCGAGTCGCCGGAAATGGCGACTTAAAACCGTTGTTTGACGTGTTTATTGTTTTTTCTTAAAAACGCCTTTGATTGCGGCGATGAGGTCGGCGAAAGTCTTTTTCCTGACCGCAAACCAGAAAACCGCGAATCCGCCCAGTCCCGCAACCGCAACAGAACCGATTACGATACCCGCAATCGCGCCGCCGGACAGTACGCCTTTTTTGGGCACGGGAGTGATTTCGCCGCCGCCCGAAGTCTTGTTCCCGTAAACGGCGGTAAGAGTCGTTTCGCCCGTCACGGTGAAGGTATAACTCCTGTCGGTACTGACGATATTTCCGCTTGCGTCCTGCCAGCCTTTGAACTCTTTGCCTTCTTCCGGTTCGTCTGCGGTGACGGTGACCGTTTCGCCGACGGTAAGTCTGCCGCCGCCCGTGCCGCCGACAATCGTGACTTCCGCCTTTACGAGTTTTGCTATCGTAAGGTCGGCGATCTCCGCTCCGTTTTCGTCAAAGTGTTTTCCGCAGAACGTGCAGTCTTTGTGTCCTTTCACGCCTTCCGTTTCCTCGGTTGCCGGCACTTCGTCTACCCACGCGCCGAAACCGTGCGCCTTGGGAATAACCAGCGTGCTTTCGTCGGCGATAGGCTTGGTTGCCGATTCGTCCTCGAACTTAACTTCGCAGCCGTCGCACTTGTAATACGGCTTTTTGCCTTCTTTCATGCAGGTAGATGCCTCGCCCGGAACAAGCGTAGTATGGTGTGTGGTATGCGCGAGCGCAGGCTCGATTACATAGCCGCAGTCAAGGCATTTCACGGGATCGTCCTCGGTCGCCTCTGTTCTGTCGGGACGGTGCGCCGCTTCGTCCTTGATCACGTCGCAGTTTTTGCACTCGTGATAGTGCTTATCCTTGTTTGACGACCATTCGGTCTTAAAGTCGTGAATTATCGTTTGTTCAAGCGTAATTTCGCTGTTGCAATAGGCGTCCTCAAAGAGTTTGCCGCAATCCTCGCGCTGACACTCGAAATACACGGTATTGCCGTCTTTTCCGTCGGAGCAAGGCGTTGCGTCGTGACGTATGACCAGATGCCCTTTGGGGATTGTCGCAATCGCGTCGTACCACACCTGAGTGCGGGCGGCGTCGAAAAACGCTGCTCCGCAACCCTCGCAAACGTACTTGTCTTTTATTCCGTCCTCGGTGCAGGTTGCAGGTTTGCCCGCCTTTAAGATAACCGTTTCGTGCGGACAGTCGATTGTGCGAGCCAGTTGCACACGAAATACGACTGTGTTTTCTTTGTCATTCCCTTTCCAATAGGCAAGCGACGCTCCCGTGATTGTGAGCTTGCCGAGCCAGTTGTTGAGACCGTCCACTCGATGTGTTGACGGCATAATCATTCCTTCCGGCGCTGTGACTGTAACGTCAACGGTAGAAGCCACGTTTGTCATAAACTTGCCGTCGTACACGTTGTCCCAATTGCTCAACGTCACCGCATATCCGTTTTTTTCGTTTACTTGATAATTTGCGGCAAAATTGTCGTTGTACACTTGCCCAAAGTCAATGTCAACACTCTGCACAACATTGTCCAAACGCAACAACACAATCACAACCAACTGTCCGAGGTGGTCTATCTGTTTGCTCAACACTTCTCCCCTTGTTGACGTGACGTTCAGTTCGTCGAGATTTTCGGGGAATTTGCAGTTTGATTGCGGAGTGAAAACGTATCTCATCACGCTGTTGTTTTTGACAAGCACCGTTTCATAGTCGGTAGCATTGCACAAGGCGCCGTTGCCGTCACGACTTATCGATGCTTGAAGATTTCTTTCTTCACCCACAATAACGTTTCCTTTTTTGACAGTCGGGAAAAACAGCGGTTTGTATGGCATACCGTAATGGTATTCCGGCACGTCGATTACGATTTCTCTTATGTACTCGTCCGACGAACACTTCGTGCAAGTTCCGTCCACGAAATTATGCGCCTCGAAATCGCCGTATTCGCATCCGCAAACGTCGCCGTTGGATGCTGTAAACGTGCAGGTTGCGCGCTTTTGGCAAGTTGCCGTGCCGCCACGCGGATTATGTCTCAAATCGGTGTCTTCTTTTCCGCAGTATTTGCAGAATCCGAGGTGATTGTCTTCGACGCCAACTCTATACGACCTGAACTCGAACTTATGCCCTGTCGCGGCAAGATACTCTTTGCCGCAAGCGACGCACTTTGCGCCGCTCAGACAAGTTTGCTCGCCGCCGCTGTGTTTTGCCTTTATGACGTTGCCGCTTGCGTCCTTTTCACATTCGCCGCAAACGCAGCGACTCACGTGGTACGAACTGTCGTCTTTGTCAACCTGATAAGTAAAGTTATGCTTTGCGTCGGGATTGCCGAGGTCGCCGCACGTTGTGCATGCCGCGGTGCACCCGCCGTCAAACTCGTGGCTTGCATACTGCGAACCTTTGTCAAAAGCCGGAGCAACTCCGGGGCAGGCGGGATCGGTGCATCTTGTGTAACCGTGATGCGCGTAATCCACCTTCCCGATCTCTTCAACCCAAGTATGCTCGTGTCCGCCCGATACCGCTGCAATCGTTACGGGAATATCGCAAGTCTGTCCGTCCGCCGCCGTTGCGGTGATGTACATCGTTCCGCCGTCCATTGCGTTTTTGGCGATTATCTGATAGTAGCAATCCGACTTATCGAAAACGTTGACCGTTTGAACTTCCATTCCTATGGGCGCAATCTTTGCCTCATACGTATAAGGAGCGGGCGCGCCGCTGATCCACATACCCGTGTCGGTAAAATCCGTGCTGATTTTGCCCGACACCTTTTCGTCGATTCGGGGAGATATGTATCGCGGATAACCGAAATAATTCATTCCTCTGGAAATGATAAAATCCATATCTATTGCCGTTGTAATGGTGTTTTGTCCTGCGCTGTCCCAAAGTTCTATATCGTTGCCTTTGCCGAGTTCCGCGCCCAAAACCTGCATATTCCTTCTAAGCACGTCTGCTTCTTTGGACAATTTATAGTTTTCTTTCGGCTCAAAACGGACGCGGATGCAGTAGGCAACTTTCTGCTCGATAAGTTGATTTTCAACTCTGCTCCACGGAAACGACGCGCTGTCTTTTCTCCACAACGTTGTCCCTTGCCCGTTTTTTGATACGAATACGAGCGTTGCCGTATAGTTTGCGCCGGCGGGCACTTTTAGCGTTCTTTCCGTTTCGTCCTCGAACTCAAACGCGGCGGCAAGGCTGTCGCCTGCGTTTACCTTTTTGAACGCTACGCCCAGCGTGTCAATCGTCGTGTCGGCGCGCGCCGGCAGCGGATTGACCGAGAACATGCCGAGCGTTACGGCAAGGCATATAACAAGTCCCAAAGCAAGCGTAAATATCTTTGTTTTGCCGAAGTTGTGTGTCATAATCGTTGCTCCTTTTAATTCCGGTAATTTTTTATGCGTCGTTTCGCTTGTTGCGGCGCATACGAATTGACTTCCGCACGCACAAATGCTATAATATAAATGCTTACAGCATTTGGATGCATGGAAAGTATATCAAAGAAACGCAATGTTTCCCCCCACCCAAACCGCAAAAAGGTGGGGAAAATCCGAAAAAAATCGTGGCTTTTCTGCTGCGGGGGGGGGACAAACACCCCCTTCAACCGGACAACGGAGAATCAACATGAGACACTATACCGAAAGAATACTTTCATTATTTATCGTCGTTGCGATGCTTGCGACGCCTTTTGCTTTGACCGCATGCGACAAAAACAATACTTTGCTCGATCCCGGAAAACCGACCACTCTCACAATGTGGCACGTCTACGGCGAACAGGTCAATTCTCCGATGAACGATTATATCGAGCAATTCAACGCAACGGTCGGCAAGGAAAAAGGAATCGTCATAAACGTTACGCTGATGTCCAACGCCTCGCAAATCGGCAAAAAACTCAAAGACGCGCAGACGGACAAAGCCGGCTCCAAAGATATGCCCGATCTGTTCTTTTGTCATGCGGGCGACGCGCGGAATCTCGGAACGGGCGTTCTTTTGAACTGGAAGGACCGTTTTTCTCAAAGCGAACTGGATTCTTTTGTTCCCGACTTTCTGGACGACGGAACGGTTGACGACAGCCTTTGCGTTTTCCCGGTTTCGAAATCAACGTATATGCTTTTTGTCGCAGGCGGAGTTTTCGACAGGTTCGCCGCCGACAAGAACGTTTCGCTTTCCGACCTCGAAACCTGGGACGGCTTTTTCGCCGTTGCCGAAAAATATTACGAGTGGTCGGGCGGCAAGCCGTTCTGCGCGATAGACTTTCTTATCAGACTTGCCGAACTGTGCGCCGTATCCGACGGAGAAAGCATTTCTTACAAAGACGGCTGGTACGACGCAAACAACCCCGCGTTGTTAAGGGCGTACGACGCGTTTGCCGCGTCCATCGCAAAAGGACACGTCATCGTGTCCGATATGTATTCAAACACGCAGGTCATGACGGGACAAACCTGTGCCGGCATCGGTTCGTCGGCTTCCGTCCTCTATTACAACGACGAAATCACCTATCCCGACAATACGTCGGAAAAAATGAATCTGAAAGTTTTGCCCATGCCGCAACAAAAAGACAAACGAAAAGTCGCCACTCAGGCGGGCGTCGGGCTTTGCGCGTACAAAACGACCGCACGCAAAGCCGAGGCGGCAACCGTTTTCGCGCGTTGGTTTACCGAAGAAAAACGCAACCTGGAATTCGCTCTTTCGACGGGTTATATGCCCGTAAGAACAGGCGCTTTCGACAAAATCGTCGAAACTTCTTTTAATTCGGAAGCGTACAAAAACCTTTATAACGCCTTGTCTTTAACGGTCGCGGCTTGCGATTTCGAAAAGGAACCGGCTTTTGACGGCTATTACAACAAAGTGTACGCGTTGTACGACAAAATCCGCAGTATTCAGAAAAACCTCGAAACCCGATACGCAAACGGTGAAACCTGCGAACAGATCGTTGCGGAATTGAGAGCCGCTCTTTATTCCGTCGCCTGACCGAAAAGCCTCGGAGCAACCGGAACAATGAAGATCATGGATTTCAAAAAAAGAAAAATGTCTATGTGGCGTAAACTTTTGTTATATATGCTTACGCTTGTTCTCGTCGTCGTTATTTTCATCGGAGTCGGCTTGTTTTTCGTCGGGCAGTTCTCGACAACGACGCAAAAATACTCGAACGATCTCACTTTTCAAAACGAGTTTTATACCAGACAAATCGAAAAATACTTCGACGATCTTTCGATGATGAGCGAAATGCTCGCAACCGATTCTTCGGCAATAACAGACGGTTACCTGACCGAAAACGGAATCGATTTGAGCGCGCTCGACGATTCTCAATCGCATACGGAAGGCGTGCAAAAAGCGCTTTTCCCGAAACTTAAAGAAGAACTGTTGAAGTCGGACGCGTCGGGCGCGTTTATTATACTGAACGCAACCGTAAACACAAGCACGGCAAACCCGGGCAATTCCAGGACCGGATTATACTTTCAGCGCAGCACCCTTGACCGCACGGACGAAACGTTGCTGTTGTTCAGAGGCAATGCGGGACTCGGAAGAGAAAACGGCGTGATGCCGCATCGTAAATGGAGACTGGAATTCAAAACCGAACTCGTGCCGGGACTGGAAGACTTGTTTATCGAAAAAAACGCCGACGGGAAAAAATCGATACTTTCCGACATATTTACTCTTAGCGGAACAAGCGAAAAAGCAATGGCTGTCCTGACTCCGATTTACGGCGCGGACAACTCGTTTTACGGTATATGCGGTTTTGAGATTTCCGGCAATTACTTCAAGGATTATTTCGCTCAGCCCACAATATTCGAGCAATTGACCTGTACTTTTTCCAGAACGACCGAAAACGGCGAAATCGACTGTGAAAATATCTTTTGGACGGGCGTCCTCGGCGGCTACTCTTTAAAGCCCGGCGGTACGCTTGTCCCCAGAAAAATGAAAGGCAATCTCACCGAGTTCAGCGGCGAAAGCAAGTTCGTTGCCGTCGAAAAAAAAGTGACCGTTTTCAACGCGGACTATACTCTTGCGGTTATGCAACCAAAACGCGAATTTGACAAGACCGTGGCTGTTAACGTGACAAGAATCGTACTGGTGTGCTTTTTGTTGGTGTTTACCGCCGTTGCGCTTTGCGTCGTTTTTTCGCGAAAATTCGTTGCGCCCGTGATAAAAAGCATGGAAAAAATACGCAAACAGGAACACGCCGAAACAAAATCCGACATTATCGAAATCGACGACTTGTTCGTCTACCTTGCCGAACAGGACAGACTGCGCGATCTGGAAACGGACAAACTGAAACGCCGGAACGACGAACTCTCGATCGTCGCCGAAACCCAGACCGCCGAAATCGACAAGCGACAGGCGGAAATCGAGCGACTTGCTTATTCCCGTAAAAACGAAATCGATCCGGACAACTACGAAGCGTTCAAAATCGGACTGAAAGAACTGACGAAAACGGAAAAAACTGTTTTCGATCTCTATTTGCAAGGCAAAACCGCGAAAGAAATCGCCGAAATTCTCAATATCCGCGAAAGCACGCTCAAATTCCACAACCACAACATTCTGGAAAAACTCGACGTGTCTTCGCGCAAACACATGCTGCGCTATGCAACGTTGCTGAAACAGGAAACCGGGGATCAATGATTTACATTGCGCGATGACGGCGTATATCCGTTGTTGTCCGTTTGCCGGAATCGGATCCGTTGAATTTAATACTTATTTTTAATCCCCCGCCGCGCCGCTACTGAAAAATAGTGCGCGCGGTTTTTTCCCGATCCTTGTTTTTGAAATACACGTTGAGTTCGCCGTCCTCGTTGAGCGTGGCGAGCATGACGTCGCGGAGCGCGGCGACACCCTGACGATCGAGTTCGGCGCGCAGCCAGTCGGGCGTTTTGCCGAACGCGGACAGATTTCCTTTCATGATTTTGCCGTCGAGAACGACGTTGGCGAGCAGCCCGTCCTCGGGGAGCAAAACGCCCGACTCGGCGGCGGTGAGCGGACGATCGCCGGCTTTGGGCATGACGGACAGGTTGCCGTTGGCTTCGAGTATCGCGTAATAGACTTGATTGAAATCAAAGTAGCCCTGTGCGCGCAGTTCGCGCATCAGGTCGTTGAGATCGAAGTGCGCCCGCCGCATGCCGTCGTAACAGATTTCGCCCTTGTCGACGAGAAACACCGCCTGACCGGTGAACAGCCGCCTGAGTATTATACTTTTCGACGTGAGTACCGAGAAGAACAGCGACGACAGCATAAATATCGTCACGCCGATAAGGCATACCCAAATGTCAATGTCCTCTTCGATACACATGGCGGCGGAAATCGAGCCGGCGGAAATGCCCACGATATAGTCGTAGAACGTGAGCTGCGACACCTGTTTCGCGCCGTTGAGCCGCGCGAGAACGAAGATTACCACTATCGACAACAGCGTGCGAAGCAGCGCCTCGACGTACATATTCATAAAAAAATTACCTCCGATAAAAATCAAAGGTAATTATTTCCGCAAATACGCCGTTTTAATCTTGTTTTATTTTTCGTCCGGGCGGATAAACGCGCGTTGTTTTTCGTCGGGGCACACGCGGACTATCGCGCGGTAAAATTCGGCGGGCACGGCGATCTTGTCCGTGCTGCCGTTCACGTCCGAATAGCGCAGCCGCGCTTTGCCCGTTTCGGCATAATAGACTTCGCCGTCGCGCAGACACAGCACGCCGCGAGCCGAGCGGTACTTTTTGTCGCGCGAATTAAGGTTTTTGACGAACTCGAACTCCTCACCCGCGAACCAGTCCCAGCGTAAATCTTCGCGATAAATCTTGCCGCCGGCGACGCAGCCGCGGTCGTAGGTCACGACGCATTTGCCGTGCGCGAACACAAACTTGTTTTTGCCGAGCCGCTGCAAAACCGTTTCGGTGCCGTCGGCGGCGCGGGAATACACCGTAATGAAGTTAAGCGGACCTTTTGCGCGGATCGCGGCGTAAAGTCCTATTATGAACGTGGCGCACGCGCCGATCGCGACCAGCGAAACTATACCCGCCGTCCGGTTTTTTACGAACGAATAACAACACAGCGCGGCGAGCATGACCGCGCCCGCAATCAGCACCGCCGCGGCTTGACCGCGCCCCACGAGATAAGCGTTCGTCCGCACCGACTTCACGTTTTCCGCCGCGCGTTTTATTTCCTTTTCGGTATTATCTTTTGCCATAAGCCCCGTCCCCGACCGATTTTATCGTATTATACCGCAAAAAACTTTTCCCGTCAAATGCCCGCGATTTATTTGACAAAAGCACGGCGAAGTGCTATTATACGGCTATCGACAAGGACGTCGCGATGTTTTTCGCGCCGTCTTTTTTTCGTATTACGGCGATTTTGTAATACCGAAAATGCGAAAAAATCCTTGCCGGAACCACAGGGAAAGGACAAAACATGACTTATTTCGATCGGACAAACAAATACGCCGAGGGCAACGTGCGGATCCCGTCGGGATGCGCGATAAGCGGCTATTTCTCGAAAAAAGGCGAGCGGATCCCCGGCGACAGGATCGTGCAGTCGATTTCATACATGCACGACCGCTCCAACGGCTTGGGCGGCGGCTTTGCCGGCTACGGCATCTACCCCGAGTACAAGGATCAGTACGCCCTGCACGTTTTCTACAACGACATGCACGCGCGCGAAAGCACCGAGCAGTTCTTAAACGAGCATTTCGACATAGTTAACCTGTCGAGAATCCCCACGCGCAAGCACCCGAGGATCACCGACGAACCGCTTATCTGGCGGTATTTCGTTTCGCCGCTGCCCACCAAACTGACCGCTTCGCAACTCGACGAAAAGGAATTCGTCGTCAAGTGCGTGATAAATATAAACCGCAAGATCGACGGCGCGTACGTCTTTTCCAGCGGCAAGAATATGGGCGTTTTCAAAGCGGTGGGCTTCCCCGAGGACGTGGGCGAGTTTTACCGCCTCGACGAATACAAGGGACACTGCTGGACGGCGCACGGGCGTTATCCCACCAACACCCCGGGCTGGTGGGGCGGCGCGCACCCGTTTTCTCTCCTTGACTACACCGTCGTTCACAACGGCGAAATTTCCAGTTACGACGCCAACCGCCGCTATATCGAAAGCTACGGCTACAAATGCACGCTGCTCACCGACACCGAAGTCATCACCTACATTATCGACTTTCTCAACCGCAAAAAGGGACTGACGCTCGCAGACGCGGCGCGCGTGATCGCTCCGCCGTTCTGGGAGCAGATCGAACGCCTGCCCGAAGC
>CAKQVV010000048.1 GCA_934277845.1 uncultured Clostridia bacterium | reverse complement strand
CTGCGGAGTGACAATGCCTGCCGATGCAAAAAAATGCGACGCTTGCGGAGAACAGGTAATGAACGAAGAAACCGTAAAAGAAACCGTCGCTCCCAAAAAGAAAAAGAATCTTAAAACACTGCTTATCGCCATTGTTGCGTCGATATTGGGCATTGCGATTATCGTAACCGGCATCGTATTGCCGATTGTGCTCAACGACGAGTATATTACGGAAGAAAACGTCAATCCTTACGCGGAAATGAAACTCAGCAACGGAATGACGATCCGATACGAAATCTGGGAAAACGATTGCCCGATTGCGTCCACCAACTTTATTTATCTTGCGAATATCGGCTATTTTAACGGCACCGTGATTTTCGATAATCAATACGGTTGGGTGCGTTTCGGCGGTTGGAAAGCCGATTCAACGCATCGCGGAGATTCGGATACCGACTTTCTCGATAAGATCGACCGTACCTACGGCGAAAAAGATTATTCCAAAAATAAGTTCGGTTATCGTCTTAAAGCCGATTCGAGCAACAATGCGAAGTATTCTTCGATCGGAACTTTGACTTTCTGTTACGAGAGAAGTGCGACCGAATTTCAGGTTGTAGCGTCCGATAATACCGCAAATACCATAAACGACGGCGGCGAGTGGAAGTCTGCCGCGTTCGGTATGGCTGCCGACGAGGAGAGTATCGAGAATATCAAAAAACTTGCGGCATTATCGCGTGACGAAAGCGGTGAAAAGTTCAAACACGATTATTATCGCGCGCCGCTTGACAAAGACGGACTTATTAAAATCGAATCCGTGAAAGTCCGCAAAAAGCTCGAATCCAAATGGAAAAACTTTGATTTTATGGATTATCTGCTCGGTGCAGACGGTTCGACGAGAAGAAACAGCTGGACGATGTCCACCCAAAAAAAGACTGGAGATAAATAATTTTATCAAACGGGTATAGAACGCAAGAAAATTACCGACCATTAGACGGGAGGTAATTTTTTTATGACAATGGGACTTATAATACTCGGTATTTTTGCAATAGCCTTATTTTTCGAGTTCGGACGAAAGGCATTTGAAGGACTGGGACTTGCGCCGTGGAGCGCGTTTTTGGCGATCCTCGCATTTGCGATAGGAATCATAGTACCCGTAATTCCGCTCGGCGGAAATAACGGAATGAGTATGGGCGGCTTTATTATGCCGATGATTGCGATGTTCGCGCTTTTGTATGTCGTGATCCGCTCGAAAAAAGCATTTCGCGGATTTTCGGCTATGCTTGCCGTTATCGCGATTACGATCACGTTATTGTTCGTTATGCCGACCGAGAGTATGGGGTGGCAAATATTGACTTCGTTTGCGATAGGTATAATTTCCGGTTGTGTAGCGTACCTTGTTACTATGGATCGTGCGGCAAGCGTGTTTGCGATAACCGGCGGTGTTGCATTCGGCGATCTGATCTATTGCCTGATTGATCGTTTTGCGCTGAACGGCGCACCTTTTACGCTCGGCAGTCCGACCGTATATAATTCGATTTTTGTCGCTGTGTTTATTGCGCTCGCCGTTGCCGAAACCGCTATTTATGTTTCAAAAAGCGGCAGGGGTAAGGTTGACAAACGTGCAGCAAATTTCGAGGCAGGCAAAGACGATACGTTTGATGCCGATACAGACTTCTTCGATGACGAACTTTTTTAACCGGTAAGCAAATACAAACGGAACATAACGGGCGATAGTTTCGTCCGTTTTTTCGTTGTGATAAAAAGTGTTAGACATTTTGCAGTCTTTGTGTTACAATACCATTATGAGTAAAAAGCCATTAGTTGCGGTCGTAGGTAGACCGAACGTGGGTAAATCCACGTTTTTCAATAAGATTTGCGGTAAGCGTATTTCGATAGTTAAGGATACGCCCGGTGTGACGCGCGATCGTATATATGCCGATGCCGAATGGTGCGGCTATTCGTTTACGCTAGTCGATACCGGCGGGATCGAACTTAAAAGCGAAGATGCGATGTTCAAGCATATCCGTGCGCAAGCGGAAATTGCAATGGAACTGGCAGACGTTATATTGTTTTTCGTCGATGCGAAAACCGGACTCGTTTCGTCAGATTACGATGTGGCGGAAATTCTTCGTCATACTAAAAAGCCGGTATTACTTGTGGTCAATAAACTCGATAATTTCGACGTATCGGCGACTTATGATTTCTATTCGTTGGGGCTTGGGACTCCGCATCCTGTTTCCTGCGAGCAATCGCTGGGGCTGGGTGATCTTCTCGACGAAATAGTCGCGTTGTTTCCGAAAAGAACGGAAGTCGAGGAAGAATTTTCATTGAAAATCGCTGTTGTCGGCAGACCGAACGTAGGCAAGTCTTCGCTGGTAAACAGGTTGCTCGGGACAGATCGCGTAATTGTTTCCGACGTTGCGGGGACCACGCGCGACGCCGTCGATACACCGTTTACCTATATGGGCAGAAAATATACGCTCATCGACACCGCCGGTATGCGCCGTAAACGTGCCATCGAGGACGAGAGCGTAGAAGACTATTCTGTTATGCGCACGATCGGCGCGATTTCCCGTGCCGATGTCGTTTTAATCGTGTTTGACAGTTCCGAAGACCTCACCGAACAGGACGTGAGAATTGCGGGTTATGTCAATGAACAGGGCAAGCCGAACATTATCGTCATGAATAAATGGGACAAGGTCGAAAAGGACAGTTACACGATCGAAAAACATAACGATCAACTGAAAAAAGACCTTGCATTTATGGATTACTATAAAGTTGCTTATGTTTCAGCAGCGACCGGTCAGCGTACCGAAAAATTACTTCCGGTCGTGGACGAAGTATTTATCAACGCTTCGCAAAGAATTTCCACAGGCGTGCTCAACGACGTTATCGCCGAAGCGGTCGCAATGAACGAGCCGCCGGCGCATTCTGGCAGACGACTTAAAATTCTTTACGCAACCCAGCCGGAAACTAATCCGCCGCATTTCGTTATTTTCGTGAACGACGATAAACTCATGCATTTTTCCTATCGAAGGTACCTTGAAAACTCGCTCAGAAAAGCGTTTGAGTTGTCCGGCACACCGATTAAACTTACTTTTAATTCAAGGAAAGAGGAGTAAGGTAAGATATGTACGTTCTGTATCTTAGCATAATCGGTTTGATAATCGGTTCCTATTTTTTCGGCAACATCAATTTTTCCATTATAATATCGCACTTTATGAAACGCGATGTCAGGCGCGAAGGAAGCGGCAATCCGGGTACGATGAATATGCTTCGCAACTTCGGCGTAAAACTCGGCGCGCTCACGCTTATTCTCGATGCGATTAAAGGCGCGGTTCCCGCGATTATCGGCTGGTGGCTGATCGGCGGAAACCAAGGCGATCCGATTGCTGAAATGATGACTTTCGGTGAGGATAAAACCGGATTGTTTATCGGCGGTATCAGCGTGGTTATCGGACACGTTTTTCCGGTCGTGTATAAATTTAAGGGCGGTAAAGGAGTTGCTTCGTCGATCGGCGTTTGTTTTGTTGCCGCTCCCATATTGTCGTCTGTCGCGTTTGTAATCGGGCTTGCTTTTATGTTTACCATCAAAATCGGTTCGCTTACTTCGTTTATAATGACGGGTATTCCCCTTATATATTGCGGCATTACGGCGATAATCGGCGGACGAATTGCGGAAGGCGTGCTTGCGCTTTGCATATACGCGATAATTCTTTGCGCTCACCACGCGAATTTCGTCAGAATTTTTACCGGAAACGAAAAACAAACAGTGCTGTTCGGAAAAAACAAATCGGCAAAAAAAGTGTCGGAAGAACAGCCGGCACAATCCGATGAGGACTCAACCGAAAACAAAACCGATAAGAAATAAATAACAATCATAAAAATGCGATCCTTCGGCATATACTCTAGTATCAAGCCATGGAGGATCGTTTTTTTATGGAAGAATTTGACGTTTATAAAGATATAAGCGAGCGAACCGACGGTGACATATATATCGGAGTCGTGGGACCTGTCAGAGCGGGTAAGTCCACGTTTATCACGAATTTTATGAATCGTTTGGTCGTTCCGAAAATCAAGAGCAAACATGTTCGCGAGCGTATGACCGACGAATTGCCGCAAAGCGCAAACGGAAAAGCTATTATGACAACTCAACCGAAGTTTGTGCCGGGCGAGGCAGTATCCGTTAATTTGGGGGAGAATATCGATATTCGCATACGCCTTGTCGATTGCGTCGGTTATCTTATCGACGGCGCGACCGGTCATCTCGAAGACAATAAACCGCGCATGGTCAAAACACCATGGTCTGAAACGGCTATACCGTTCGAGGAAGCGGCTGAAATCGGCACGCAAAAAGTCATTACCGAACATTCGACTATCGGAATAGTTATGACTTCGGACGGAAGTATCGATACCGAACTTGCTCGTGCGGCTTATGTTCCGGCGGAAGAAAGAGTCGTAAACGAACTGAAAGAACTCGGTAAACCGTTTATTATCGTGCTTAATTCCAAAGTTCCGACATCTGCGGAAACCGTAAAACTTGCGGCTTCGCTTACTGAAAAATATGCCACGGCGGTAGTTCCGCTCGACGTACTTAATATGAACGAAACCGATATTAAAGGTCTGTTTGCGAAAGTTTTAATGGAATTTCCGCTTCGGGACGTTGAGTTAAAGATCGATAAATGGCTTCAGGCGTTACCTGTCGATGATACGATCATTGAGTCGCTTTTGAAAAAAGTAGCCGAAAAAACCGCGTCGATGAATAAGATGTCCGACTATAAAAACATGGACGATGCTTTTGCCGACGATAACGATTTTGCCGGTGTAAACGTAGTATCTGTCGAACTTGGCAAGGGTAAGGTGGTGTATGAAATTTCCGCTAAACCCGAGCTTTTCTACAAGGCGCTCAGTGCGTCTTGCGGAATTGAAATCAACGACGATTTCACGCTTATGAGCAACATGAAAGATCTCGTTCACGCAAAGAAAGAGTATGATAAAATCAGTGTTGCGCTAGAATCAGTCAAAAAGACCGGATATGGCGTAGTCGCACCGTCGCTTGACGAAATGACGCTTGAAGATCCGCAGATCGTAAAACAGGGATCGCATTACGGAGTAAAACTAAAAGCATCCGCTCCGTCGTTGCATATTATGGAAGTGGATATAGCGGCAGAAGTCAGTCCCGTTATGGGTGCGGAAGAGCAAAGCGAAGATATGGTTCGCAACATGCTTGCTTCGTTTGAAACTAATCCCAAGGGAATCTGGGAAACCGATATGTTCGGTAAGTCTATGCACGTTCTCGTCAACGAGGGACTTAACAACAAACTCAATTTGCTTCCGTGCGACACGCAAAAGAAAATGCGTAAAACTTTGTCTCGCATAATCAACGAGGGCAAGGGCGGAGTGATTTGCATTTTATTGTAAGAAAAATAATCTGCATATTAAAAGGGTTGAGAACATTAAAAATTCTCGCCCTTTTTTATTGATGAAGTTGTGTGTGATATGCGGTGATTTAGTTTATTATATGCATTGAAATGCGGTAATCAACTCTTTATGATAACAAAAAAGCAAGCAATACTCAAACGAGTAATTCCTTGCTTTGGTGGCTCATCCGGGGATCGAACCCGGGACACCATGATTAAAAGACACTAGAAAGGAAAAACCTATGTACACAACGTACGCAAAAATTAAGGTTTTTCCCGACGAAGGTATCGAATTAACGTTATCTAAAAACAAGAAAGTATCGCAAGAGATAATCGAGTACGCGCGACAAGTAAAAGAAGAAAAAAAGAAAGAGAAAGGCGAGTTGAAGGCGCGAATAATAGCCGAGATAAACCGCCTAACGTTCCTAGAAAGTGATAAAAGAAAACGCGAGATACTCGAAAAAGAGTTAAACGACCTAGACACCCCACAAATTAACTACTTAAACCTGAAACACACCGCCCGTCGGGCAAGACAAACCCTATACGACATTTGCAAGTGTAACGATTTTCAGTTTTTCGTTACGTTTACCTATGACCCCGAAAAGAAAGAACGGCTGAACGACGAAGTAACACGCCGTACCTTTTCCGTTTGGGCAAATAATATCCGAAAGCAATATCCGAATATGTATTACGTAGCAGTTCCCGAGTATCACAAGAAAGGGGGACTGCATTATCATATGCTAGTAGGCGGGATAAAGTGGGACGATCTTCGCCCGAAGTTCCATAAACTGGACGAAAACGGAAAACCTGTATACACGGTCACGGCGTGGTCGTGGGGTTGGTCGACGGTATCGAGGTTGCGAAACGTAGAAGCCGCAAAGCATTACGTATGCAAGTACATAACGAAACAGCACTTCGACGAAAGATTTTTCGGAAAACGCCGTTTCCATACCTCGCATAATATAGTCAGACCGACTACATACCACGGCGAAAGCGACGATGGCAGTATATGGGGAAGTCTTAACCTTAATTTATGGCAAGTTAAGTATTTGCACAGGCGGAAACACTACGGCGTGTTTTATTGTGACGGAACGGGCGCATATATACCCGAGTACAACGACAGGGGAACGCGCGAAGCGATGGAATACCTCGCCGAGATAAGTAAGCCGACGCGCGGCAACGCCGCGGCGGACGAGGTGCAACCGCAACCGACGCGCGGCGTAGCCGCGTCCCACTTGACAATAGGGACACATAACAGTATTTCGCCGACGATAGAATACGAAGACGGCAAGTACTGGTTAGACTACTAACCCGAAAAAAATAAAAAGGGGCGGTGAAACCGTCCCGAAGAAGTCGAGCGATAGGACACATAGAAGTGTGCGCCTATGGCTTTTTATTTTGTTCGTTAGACCGAAACCGCAAGGTAAGCCCGAAAGGAAGCCCCGAAGTCGCGGTCGCTCTCAACGCTCGCGCTCAGAGCGACCGCGAAAAATCGCGCACCAACGCCCGCGCGGTGCTGACGCGATTTTGGGCTGGTAGCGGTTCGGGCTTACCTTATGCGGTTATTATTACCCGTAACGTTGTAGATATTGTGATGTCGGTTATCTACGGAAGCCGTAGGCGGTTGAGTATTCAGACAAAGTATATCGTTTGCATCGAGGTCGAGAACGGCGCACAAGTTTGCGAACGTATCGAGCGCAGGCATAGCACGCCCCGAAAGATATTGCCCTATTGTGGGTTGCTTAATACCGAGCCGTTTAGCAAGTTCGGTTTGAGTTAGTCCGCTAAGTCTTATTGCTTCCGCGATTTTTAGTTGTATTTGTTCCAAAGTTACCATAAAAAACCCCTATTTAAAAATATTTTATAAGAATTGCCTATAAAATGCTTGACTTATAGGTATCACCTATACTATACTCCATACATAGGCAACGCCTATAATCAATTAAAAAGAGAGGTAAAAGAAAAAATGGCAGTAACGAGTAAATTCGAAGGTATCCTGATCGGACACGACGAGTACACGAAAGAGGGCAAGACTACGCACACGTATTACGCGCTTATCACGCAGAAACAAGACCCCGAAACGAAGTTATACGAAGCGTGCGAATTGGTGGCTATTCGAGAACCCGAGGAAAACGCAATCAAGAAAGCGGATATGAAGTACGGCGCGGAAGTGACTTTCAACGGCGAGTTCGTGAAAATGAAGAACGGCGCGTTTATGGCGTATAGCGGTATAGAGGTAGTGAAACCGTGCGCGAAGACCGTTTCGAAATAACCGTAAGGGGTGACCTCGGCACGGCGTGTAACGCTTGCAAGGAAATCGGGGAAGTTTTCGGGCGGTACGGCAATATCCGAATAAAACGGCGGTTTAACTTTAACTACAAGACGGACGAGTTAAGTATGCGGTTTATATGTAGGATAATGCCGAGCGACGAGGACGAAAACGACGATTAGTAAAACAGCGATTGCCCCACGTGGGCGTGTAGCCCCACGGTAAACGGTTTTT
This sequence comes from uncultured Clostridia bacterium, assembly GCA_934277845.1. Lineage (GTDB taxonomy): Bacteria > Bacillota > Clostridia > Christensenellales > Pumilibacteraceae > UBA10677. The sequence goes on along the minus strand of CAKQVV010000048.1, from coordinate 3,255 downwards.
TCTTCTCCTCCCGTTTGCTGTGGGGTTTCTTATTAAGAGGTGAAAAAATGGAAAGCGACGAAAAACAAACGAGATACGCAACGGCGGAAAATTGGCATTGGGTAATCACCCGCGATGATATCAAGAAAATATACGAAAACGACCGTGAAACAATAAATCGCGTGTATTTTGCTAACTTGAGTAAGTTCGGGCGAATAGCAAACAAGTACATAACAATGCGCCGAGCGCAAGGGATATATATAGACCGAAGCGTAGCGGAAGATATAAAACAGCAGATTTATATAGATCTCTCGCAATATGACTTTGAAAACGTGCTAACGCTGTTTTGCGATATCCGCCGAACGTGCGGAAACGTGGCACTAGGGCGGTCGGCATTTGGTGAAAGTCTGGATGCGGCGGCGTGGGACAACGAGAAATCGACGGCAGACGAAAGCAAATTCGACCGTTATTTGTGCGACGATAGCGCGGAAACCGCGCTAGAACTAGAAGAAAGCGAAAAGCGAGTAATAAAGGCGGTAGCCGAGCAGAAAGCGTTGACGGAACGCCAACGCGATATGTTAACGGCGGTAGCCTTGAAAGTGCGAGCGTATCGCGGTATATTTGCTTACGAGTTGTTTCGAGCGTTCGGGGGTGCGGTGCAATGATAACGGAAGTAATGCATTTGGATATTGCGGCATTGCTCGATAGTTTGGGCGTGAACGAAAAGACCGTAGACAAAACGGCGCGTGACGAAGCGATAAAGCGAACGCGCGAAGCAAGCAAGCGTTATCGCGAAGCCCACCGCGCCGAAATCCTCGAGAGAAGACGGAAGCACTACGCCGAGAACGCCGAGAAGTACCGCGAGGAAACCCGAGCGTATTACCGCGAAAGCGGCATATACGCGCGGAAGCGCGATTATTACAAGGAAAAAGCGAAAGAATGGCGCGAACGAAACCGCGAACGAAAGAACGAACGAGAACGCGAGCGACGGAAACGCCCCGAAGTAGCGGCAAGACTGCGGGAAAAATACGCCGCAAGGCGTGAAGAATTGAGCGCGAAACGGCGTGCCGCATACGCACGGAAGAAAGCGGAAGCCGCGGAAAAGCCCCCGTTATCTTTTTAGATTGTTGAGGCAAAAGAAAAAGAGGTTACAACGAAAGCAATGAGCGATCCCGCGCGGTAGAATTGTTTTGACGAAGACACCCCGAAAATCGTTATCTTTTTGAGTTGCTTCGGCAAGGCAAGAAGACTGCGCGGGAAAATGCTTGTCAAGTACACCGTGGAATAAATAGCCGTAGGCGGTTTATGCCGCGAAAGGTACTTGACGAGCATTTAGCGAGAGTGTGAAAGCCCGGAAAGCCCCGGGCAAAGAGATATGAAAAGAATAAAAATAACCGAACTAGTTGAACGTTTTGAGCGTGACAACGAGATAAAGCAACTTGCGGAAGCGACACAAGCCTATTACCGGGTAGCGATAAACTACTTTTGCGAGTGGCTGCCGAAGTCGGCAAGAACGACGGCAAAACTAACGCAAACGCTTTTCGAGGACTACACCTACTACGTCGTAAAGCGCGTAGAGAACCGAACGAGCCAAACGACGTACTTGCGGGCGATACGTCGGCTATACAACTACGGTATCGAGATAGGCGCGGTCGCACCGTGTAAACTGAAACTGCCGAAAGGTACGCGAACGGTAAAGCCGACGTTTACCGACGAAGAAGTCAAACGAATACTGACGGCAAGAACGAACGGCAAGGCGGATATAATCGCGCTGTTGCTTATAACGACGGGTATACGGTCTGAAACGCTCCGCAGTCTGACCGTAGCGGACGTGGTGGAAGCGGACAACGCGATTATATTACGCCGCTTGAAGAACGGCAAACAAGCGGTATTACCGCTACCCGAAGCGGTAACGCGTAGGGTAATGCGGTATATCCGCGTCAACGAAAAGCAAAGCGCAGATTTGCTTTTCGCGAACTCCCGCGGCGAGAAGTACAGCCGCAACGGGCTATACGAGTACCTCGTCAAGTGGTTGAAACGCAAGGGTTTCGAGCATAAGGGAATACACATATTCCGACACACTTATGCAAAATTGCTTGCGCGTGCGGGCTGTCCGTCAATTACGCTAGCACGGTGTCTGACACATAGCACGGTCACGCAGTCGGAACATTACGTCAACCTGTACGGGAACGAGTTGCGGAACGCTTGCGAACGGTATAACCCGGTCGTAACGTTCGGGAAAAAGGACAAGAAAAAACCCCGGTAAATTCCGAGGTTGGTGGCTCATCCGGGGATCGAACCCGGGACACCATGATTAAAAGGCGACTAAAAGCGCCGCGGAAAAGCCGAAAAAGCCACGGAAACCGCCGTTTCCATTCCCTTCAGAATAACGCCGTAGGCGAAAAGACGCGCCCCGCCGTAGGCGGATATGGAAACCGCACAAGCGGTTGTAACTATCGACAGTTAGACGGCGCGCCCATTAGAAAACCGTGACGGCAGAAAACTACCGCTCACGGCTCAATGCCGTACCTATACCAAGCCGCCGGGGCGCGAACCGCGCCCGGCGACGAGTTGGACCGAAGCCGCGCCGTAGGCGCGGCAAGGTACCAACCTTGATATATTAGAATTATTTAGTATCGTTAAATGGTGTAAACAATCTAGCGAACCTTATTATTATTGCCCGAAATATGGTAGACGTTATGGTGCCGATTGTCTGCACCCGGCGCACCGTGTCCAGACGTCTGGACAGTCAAACAAAGTATTTCGTTTGCGTCAAGGTCGAGAACGGCGCACAAATTCGCGAACGTATCCAGAGCGGGGAATTTTTTTCCGTGAACATAGCACGAAATAGTTTGCGGTGTTATACTTAACTGTTTTGCGAGTTCGGCTTGCGTTATACCGCCTTGTTTGATTGCTTCGGCTATTTTGTGTTGTATTTGCTCTAACGTAATCATTTTGATACCTCATAAAATATTTTATCACCTAATGGGTGTTATTTGCTTGACAATCTCCCACTAGGTGATTTATTATTATATCACCCATTGGGTGACAAACACTAAAAAGCGAGGAGAAACGGAAATGGCAAAACTGAAAAGGCAAGGGGAATACATAGGAAGCGCGGACTTCATAACGGAAGCGCTGAACGTATTCTTAGCAAACAAGGACTTAGCGCGGGTAGACGTGACGAACGCTGGGGCAAGCGTAACATTGATACGCAACGCCGGCGGGGGAAGCGGTAGAACGTTCGCGATAGGTTTTTCGGACTCGGACAAGGAC
>CAKQVV010000047.1 GCA_934277845.1 uncultured Clostridia bacterium | reverse complement strand
CGCTCATTGCGCCCACGCGTTTCGCTGTTATTTTTCCGTCCGAAGATATAAAAATCGTTTCGGGAACGGACGAGATCCCGTAAGCGGACACGGCGGAGTCAGCGTCGTCGAAATAAAGCGGAAACGTGTAGCCGTTCTGCGAAACGAAATCAAGCGTTTTTTCCTTTTTGCCGTCATAAAAAATATTGACCATAAGAAATTTTACGCGGCCGTCGTATTCTTTTGCGAGCTTGTCGAAATGAGGCAGTTCGCTTTTACAGGGACCGCACCATTGCGCCCAGAAGTTGATGACGACGGGCTGCCCCGTAAAATCGGAAAGTTTTACGGCGTTTCCGTCCCTGTCGGTCATAGAAAAATCTTTGTATTGCTCCGTACCGTTCGCAGAACCTCCGCCCGACGGATCGTATTTCCCGGACAATTTTCTGTATCCGAAATACGCGCCCGCCACCAGCCCGGCAAACAACACCGCAAGAATAACGGTAAGCACGATCGTTTTTTGTTTTTTAATCATTTTTACCTCCTAACTCAACAGCGAGCCGAGTTTATCCATAACGCCTGCCGCCATCAAAATGCCCATAACGACAAGCAAACTTCCGCTGACTGTTTTTATAACTTTGAAATGCCGCTTGATAAATCCGAACAACTTTTTGGTTTTATCCGTAAGCACCGCCGTGATTATAAACGGTATCCCTATGCCGAGCGAATAAAACAACAATAACATCATACCCTTAAGTGCCGTCCCCGAAGTGGACGCGAGTGCAAGCGCCGAACCTAAAAACGCGCCCGTACATGGTCCCACTCCCACCGAAAACACCAGCCCGAATAAAAACGCCGACCACACGCCGTTTATCGTATATGACCTTTTAAGCCCCTTGAAAAACGGGAGTCCGAAAAGTCCGATATACGACAGACCGAATATGATAACGACAATACCCGCAACGATGTTGATAACGGTTTTGTGCTTGTTGATATAGCCGCTGATAAACCCCGCGAGTCCGCCGAACGCGGCGAACATAAGGGTAAATCCGAGGACGAAGAACAGCGACCGGATAAGTACGCGATATTTTCCCCCTCTCTCCTTCCGGTTCTTGCAGACGACTTCGGCAGGCGTATTTACGGTTTCTTCTCCGGCGGGTCTGTCGCTTTCCGCGACGTTTCCCAGTACAGCCGCTCCCTCATCGGGTATTTGCTCCGTTTCCGCGCCGGCTTCGGTTTTTCCGTCGGCAGGAATCGCTTCCGATTCCTGCCCGCCGGCTTCGTCCCCTCCCGCAAAGTATGAAAGATACAGCGGTATCATCGGAAGCATACACGGCGATATGAACGAAGCGAGTCCTTCGAGAAAAGTCAGTAAATAGTCCATGTGCGCATAAACTCCGTTTTTCTTTGATTATACACTCTCGTTTCCGTTAAAAAAAGAGAGTTGCTCTCATAAAGAAAACCGGACGTTTTACCGTCCGGTTTTTATGTCGACTCTTCGATTTTTTATTCTTGCGATTAAAACTCTGTCCGCTTGTTTTTGACGTTACATCATATCCTTCAGTTTTTGTATATCGAGAAGTTTTATCTTCCCTCTGCCGTATTCGAGAATTCCGTCTTTTGCGAATTGCCTTATCGTTTTACCTGCGACCTCTCGCGCCGAACTCGTCATCTTCGCGATTTCTTCCTGCGTTATGTCAAATTCCTTTTCTCCCGTATAAACGTACCTTTCCACCAAAAAAGCCGCCATTCTTCTTTCGTACCGGGTAAACAAAAGGCTGTGCAACGTCGTCATGCAAAGAGAAAATCTGTCGGCAAGCGTTTCGAAAATAACGCTGCGGACAAACGCGTTTTCTTCCATGATGCTTTTTATCGCGCACGATTTCACCGTAAAAAGAACGCTGTCCCTTTCCACGACGAATTTTGCGTCGAACGTGATATGCTCCAGAACGCAAGCCGCCGACAACAGTCCCATTTCGTTTTCCCTTAACGCGAATAACGTTATCTCTCTGAAGTTTTCGTCGTCGATTATCGCCCGCAATTCGCCTTCGAGTATCAGAAACGGACCGACGCAATGGTTTATCAGCCCCGTTATTACTTCGCCTTTTTTGTAGACCTTGATTTCGGAATCAGAAAGGACTTTTTCCTTCTGCTCGTCCGTAAGGTGTTTATAAAACGGCAAATACCGTATAACCGTTGATTTTTCAAACATATTCCGATTCTTCTTTAATCCTTTTGCCAGATTTCAATTTTATTATGAACGCCGAATGTTTTTGCTCCGTCGGTCTGTCCCTCGTATAGTTGAACGGTCGACGTGCCTTTTTCGATAACGGGATTCCCTTCCGCGTCTTTTATCAGATAATATCCCGCAGAAGTCGTACCGTCGGGATTTACTATATCCTCGTATTTATATCCCGTGCGGAATACCGTTATGCTCTGACCGACGCTTGCGGCGTTTACCGTTTCCGAACCTGCCATATACAAATATACTATACTGTCCGTACCCACGTTAACCGCATAGCGCATAACGACGGAAATGCTTGCGTCCGCATGAAAAAACCCTCCGTACGCGTTGTCCATGCTTCCGACGTAATAATAATCGCGCCTTGAATAACTGGTTTTGGCATAAACGTGCATAACGCCGTCCGAAATCGCGGGAGCGTCCGGATCGGTATATTGAGCATAATACGCGGTACTGTTCAGCCCGTACGTGTTTGTTCCGTCGGCGTAATTCATCATGTCCGTCATTTCCTGCGTAAACGTCGGCTCTGTCGGATACTCGAATTTACCGAGCGTTATATTTACGCTTGCCGTTTTCGGTTCCATGACGGACTGAGCATATTGAAAAACGGCAAAAACCCCGCCTGCGGTCAGCGTAAATGCAAAAATTATAACGCAAAGAGATAAAAGCAACTTATTCATTTCCGCTCCCTTCGCCCGCGTTTCTTCTTTCGCGGCGGCGTAATTTTGCCTGTTCCTTTTTATACGCTCTTTCGTCGTCGATGATTTTTTTCGAAATGTCTATGCTGTCCTTTGCTGCCCGCAAAGAGTTTTCGTCCGTGATTTTCAACGTTATCGGCGCGGTTTTTATCTTTACTTTGTTCCCCGCGACATATCTTTTGAAACTATCGTTGGTCATCAGATATTCACAGACAACGATGCCGCGTTTTATCAGAACGCGTACTAAACGACCGCCGCCGTACTTATACTCTTCGTACCGGTCGTTCCTGATTTGTCTGACGTCCCCGATCGCCGCGGCGTACGCGGTGATTTCGTCGTAAAACCGTTTTTGTTGTTCCCTAAGTCCCGAGTACTTTTCGTCAAGCGTTCCGGTACCGGGCTTTATAAAGACTGCTGTTCGTCCGCCGGCACCGGCTTCGGCTGCGGCTGTTTCCACGGCGTTTTCCGCCGCATAAACCGTTCCGGCAAAAATCCCCTCGGTTTCTCCGTCTTGCGATTGCGCTTGTAACGCCGCAAAGCGCGAATCGGTTTCCTTTTTCAACTTTCTGTCTATAAACGGATACGCCATGCAAACAACGACGACGAGCAAAACGCACAACCAGCCTGCGGGCGAATTCATAAATATGACGAAACTGCCGATATACGGCACTTTCTTCCCGGTATAAATGCCCTTCATCTGCGAATACGACACGGGAAACTTGTCCGAATATCTGTTCGCGTCGCCCCGCAAAACGAATCTTCTTTCCGGATGCGTTTCGTCCGGTTCTTTTATGTCGACGATACGGTGCACGATCATCTGCCCGTCCGTTTCATATATCACTATATCGTAAAGTTTAAGTTCGCTCTCTTGCGGCAGCGGCGAAACCCCGATAAGGTCAAACATCTGTATCTGATCGTTCAGATTGTTCTCGTCAAGGTATTTGTTGGACTCGTCTTTTTTTGACATAGACGAACTTTTTACTACTTTAACCGCGTACCTTCCGACGGGCTTTTTTTCATTGATTTTCACATCCAGCGACAAGAAAAACACGACCGCCGCCAGGACCGACAACGCGACGAGTACAATTTTTTCGAGCGTGCGAAAAACAGCGGTTTTTTTCGTTTCTTTTTCCCGCTGTTTTTTGATCTCCGTATCGGCGAAACCGCCCCTTATGAGTTTTACGCGCATCCGCACCATGCAGGTTATCAATGCGGCAAAAACCGCCGTCAACGCCACAAAGACAACAAGACACAGGACGAAAATGTAAATCTCGTATCCCGTCATAAAAATTCTCCGTTATGCCTCGCTTACCGTAATGGTGATCCCGATTGTTTCAAACACCGAGTAAAACGCATCGTAAGCCGCCGCCGTCGGCAAATCGATTTCGCTGACTTCAAGATACTGCGACAGGTCGACGGTATATTCGAATTCGCCCGAAACCGTGTTTTTTGTGCCTTTGCCGAGTCCGACGCCGCTCTCATTGTATGCCGACGTGGTTTTGAAAATCGGAGTACCGTTATAACTGTTTGTACCGGTGATATTAAGGACGAATTTAAGGTTGACGCCGTTATTGACGACGTCATCGTCGACTCCCTTTGCGGCGGGCGTAAATTTGATCGTCGTAGTGCCGTCGGTGGTGTATCCGGTTGTAAGAGTACCCGTTTTTGCGTCGATTTTAATTATAAAATTCGTTTCGACGGAAATCGTGCCCTTCGGCGTTTCGGTGTCTTTCCCCGCGATTGAAGTCGTCAGATCACTGGTCACGGGCAAAACGGTGTTTGTCGCATAGTTGAAAGCTGCGTAAACGCCGCCGACGGTGAGCACAAGCGCCATAGCGATAATAAGTCCGAATCTTTTCATTCTTCAAGTCTCCCTGAAATTAAATTTTATATGATTGCAAGTTCGCCGAAAGGCGGTTATATTATATATTTCGCCCCGGGCGGAGTCAAGAGACTTGGTCTCACTTCTCGTCCCGATCATGTCTTGTCCGGTAAAAACCTGCGCTCCGCGTTTACAAGGCTCCGCCTTGCCGTCAAAGAAAAACGGCTGCGCGTTTTCCCGTCCGGTCCGTTTGTTTTTTATGCCGTAAAGCATCGGTTTGCTTTTTGCGGCTACGTCAGGTTTTTCAATTTATTTATATCGAGAAGTTTTATCTTTCCTCTGCCGTATTCGAGGATTCCGTCCTTTGCGAATCGTCTTATCGTTCTGCCCGCGACTTCTCTTACGGAACTCGTCATTTTCGCGATTTCTTCCTGAGTCATGTTAAACTCGACTTCGCCCGTACACGCGTACCTGTCCGCCAAAAACGCGGCTACTCTTTTGTCGTACCTCGTAAAAAGCAAGTCGTGCATGGTCATCATACAAGAAGAAAACCTGTCCGTCAGCCCTTCGAAAATTCTACATCTTACGGCAAGATTTTCTTCCATTATTTTCTTTACGGCACGCGACTCGATAATCAACAACGCGCTGTCCCGTTCCACGACGAATTTAACCTCGAACGTGACATACTCCAGAACGCACGCGGCGGAAAGCAACGCCATGTCTCCGTTATACAACTTAAACAAGGTTATTTCTCTGAAGTTTTCGTCGTCCATTATGGCGCGGACTTCGCCTTCGAGTATCAGAAACGGTCCGATGCGGGGATTTAACAATCCGGATATGATCTCGCCTTTCCCGAATATTCTGCTTTCCGAGCGATTAAAAATCTCTTCCTTTTGTTCGTCGGTCAGCACCTCGTAAAAAGGGATCTGTTTTACCGCATACGATTTATCCATAATTTCCGTCTCCTTTCCGGGCGTTGTTTGCATAAGTCCCGTATCCCAGCCATTCCACGGCGTCCGTCAGCGTTTCGGAAAGCGCGCGCGGATTGAAATTCAGCACGCTTCTTGCTTTTTCGTTTGAAAAAAGCCCGTTTGAACTCAAAACCCTTACCGCATACGGTGTGTAATACAGTTTTTCTTTCTTCCGCGAAGCGATTCTTTCATACAGCGGAGCGACGGCTTTTGCCACGCACATCGGAAAATACGTTACTCTTTTCTTTATGCCCGTAACGGCTTTTACACAGTCGATAAGCCCTTTGATCGTAGAGTAGTGTCCCGAAAGAATATATCCCTCGCCCTTTTCTCCTTTTTCGGTACAGGACACAATGCCGTCGGCAACGTCCCTTACGTCAACGAAATCATAACCGCCCTTGACGGCAACGGGCAGTTTGCCGGCAAGGTACGCCGAAAGCATACTCGATATGCTTCCCTTCGCTTCGTCGTTCGGTCCGATTATACCCGACGGGAAAACTACGCTTGCGTTTAACCCGCGTTTTGCGGCATCCAGCACCGCCTGCGTTGCCGCCGCCTTTGTCTTTGCGTATTCTCCGAAGACATTTTCGGGCGAAAGCGCGCTTACCTCTGTGATGGCAACGCCCTTCGGTTGCTCGGGAATTGCGTGAACAGAACTTACGTAAACTAATTTCGCCACGCCTCGCGCCTCAACGCCGGACAGAATATTCTTCGTTCCGTCGACGTTAACTTTATAAAGTTTGTCGTCGGGGCGACTCGCAACCGAAACGATGCCGGCGCAATGTATCACGCACGACGATTCGTCTGCCGTGTCGAAAAACTCCGCTAACGACGGAAAATCACAAACGTTTCCGTTTATTCGGACTACTTCTTCGGGAAGTTTGTCTGCCAGTCTGTCGCCGGGCAACGTCAACGCATAAACTTTTGCGGACGACGAAACAAGTCTGTCTATCACCGTGCCGCCCAGAAAACCGCTTGCTCCCGTAATCAAGTATTTCTCATACATAATTTCCACCCTTTCCTTTTGCAAAACGATTTAATGATTTTTACCAAAGAAAAAGCGCAAGGGAAATAATACCTATTTCGATTACGCTCCAAAAATTATTATCATCGGCGGCCGCCTCCGTCATAAGGTTTTGTCAACTATTCATTAAACGTAAAACGATATTTCTCCCGACAGATACAAGTGCATAATTATATTATCATAAAAATCTCTTTTTGTCAATACCCGGCACGCTCCCGACAAAAGCATACTTTTTCTCCCGTTAATACGTCATTCGGATTATGTTTTTCAATTAAGACGAAACCTTTACGTTTACCTCGTCATTCAGCGGAGTAAGACATATTCTCGACCGCCTCACTCGGCAGTCTGCTCAAACAACGTTTACGTTGTGTTGTTTTTTATTATAAACTAATTTTATCTTTAGATCACTATTATTTCTGGAAGAATACGAATTTTTTCGTTGCTTGACCGCTTACAAGCATATGGAATAATTGAGCCGGACTAAACGCACTGTATACCCAACCGATACAGTCCCTACTTTTTTTGACGCGCAGTATGATGTATTTTAACAACTATAACCGTGATTATAACGCCGACCACCACCCAAAACACGTTATTTATCCATCGTCTTGCGTTCGGTCCTATTTTGTCTATAATCGAACCTATATTGTTAGTTCTATCCTTATGAATTATAGTATAGTCCGAGAAGTTTACCGTCACGGTGTATTCGTCTTTATAGTCCGGCGACAGTTTTTCGGTGTACAAATAGACGTAAGATGTCAGCGCAAGTTCGAGGTTATTTGCCAGTTTTGCGTCGTACTCGACGGTTCCGTCAAACCCGGAAATGCTGAATTTTGCGTCGGAAACTTCCGCTTTTACTTTATCGCTTCCACCGAAGAACTCTGCTTTCTTCGACGAAACCTTGCCCATATGCTGCCAGTAACTGTCCATAGATAACTTAAAATAACAACCTCGTTTCGTGTCGTAACTGAACGGATATTCCGCGACCGTATCGTCAAGATTATTTTTGACCTTTAATACCGACTTTTTATAATCATCCTTGTATATAAACGTCGGCTCCCCATCGGAATCGTCACTGCTACCATTATCGTCGGCAACAGTCCTGGGTGTAACCACCGTCGAGCCGCCGTTGCCGTCGTCGGGCGTTTTCGTTTCGCCGCAGGCGGTGAGGGCAAACGCCGACACGATCGCTAACGTCAATGCAAGCAGAACGATCAAAAACTTTCTTTTCATTTTTCTCTTTCTCCTTTTTGGGTTTATTTTTTTATTTTTTATAAGGTCAGTTATCCGCTCCATGTCGGGGATTCCACGCAAATGCTTGTGCATTTGCTCTGAATGACAAGGTAACAGTCAGGCTGCTCGTTCGATTTTTATAATACGGTCGGTTATCCGCTCCATGCCGGGGATTCCACGCTCGGCGTGCCGCCGCGCTCTGAATGACAAGGTAACAGTCAGGCTGCTCGTTCGATTTTTGTAATAAGGTCGGTTACTTGTTTGATGCCGGGGATTCCACCCTTTATTATTGCCTTCCCCCTCGGGGGAAGGTGTTTTGACGCAAGCGTAGCGATAGTCAAAACGGATGAGGGGAAATAAGATAAAATTCGTTTTTGTCGTTTTGTAAACTTAATACGCAGACTTCTCGTTATTATCCCCTCATTCGTCACGCTGCGCGTGCCACCTTCCCCCGATGGGGAAGGCTATCGAAATTGCGGTACACCACGCGTGCCCCCCCGCATGAAACGAATAATTATCCTTTTTATTATCATTATTCCCGTTTCACTCTCTCGACCTTATCCACACGGGGCGCGGCAGAATCCCCAAAATCATTTCCGCCCGCGCGGAACGCGCGGGCTTTATTTATCCACCGCGCGAAGCGCAATTTTTTGCACATTACGTTATCCACCGCATGCGGATAACGTATTTTATTTATAAGGTCAATGAAATTGTACCCCCCCGGTATTTTGTCAAGTGAAATATCTGTCACGGCTTAATTTTTTACGGTTTTTTGCGAAAAAAAGTTATCCACAACCCAAAATTGTGGATAACTCGGTTCGTTTTATATGCAAAAACCGCTGCTCGGTTTTTACAGGGCAACGGTTTTTCGTCGGATAATTTTTACTTACAATTTCCCGTGCCGCTCGTTCGGGAAGAGAAAAAGCGACGTTACGGTTCTTACCATTCGTCCTCGCAGTATTCCATGGTGGTGATGAACGGGTTTGCTTCCATTATCGCCTGCCAGGAGTTATCGTCGGGAATATCGGAAGTGCGCAAAAGCGCGGTGCCGATTTTTTTATCGCCGTCGACCTGCATGCGGAAGCGGAATATATTGTCGGTGTGGAAGATTTCCTTGATCTTGTCGATCGTGCCTTCGCCCACGACGAACTGCACCTGAATCTGGTGCTGGGTTTTGGTCGCGAAGAGTCTGAGCGGCAAGTGCAGGAACAAATGTATCAGCACAATAAGCACGGTAGCGGTCGCGCCCACGATATACATGGTATTGCCGCCCGCGCCTATCGCCATGCCCACGCCTGCGGTAGCCCAGATGCCCGCCGCGGTAGTCAGCCCGCGAAGCGTGCCTTTGGAATAGACGATCATGCCTGCGCCGAGGAAGCCTATGCCGGAAACGATCTGCGCCGCGACGCGTTCGGTGTCGTACTTGCCGTCGGGCATATCGGCGAACGCGTACTTGGATATAATCATAATAAGGCTTGCGCCCAGTGCCACTATCGAGTGCGTGCGTATGCCGGCTTCTTTCGACCGGGTTTTGCGCTCGAAACCGATGACGAAACCGCACACAGCCGCAAACATAATACGGATAACGTAATTAAGCGCGGACGGCAAACCGCCTAAAATATCTGCCAACTTCTTTTCTCCTTTTTGCGGAGGTACTTCTCTTTCCCCGCAATGATTACATATTATACATACCCGGCGATAAAAAATCAAGTCGTTTGCGGGCGAATTTTACAAAAATTTTACAATTCGTTTACTTTGGCTTGACAATCATAAAAAAATCGTCACCTAAACCGTTGACCGAAGCCGCCGAGGAATAGTATAATCGTTTTATGAACGAGCATAGTAAAGTCAATAAAGCCGTGGTCGGGCGGTTTGCCCCCACTCCGTCGGGCAGGCTGCACCTCGGCAATATATTTTCGGCAATGGTGGCTTACCTGTCGGCAAAATCACGCGGCGGAGAGTGCCTATTGCGCATCGAGGACCTGGACAAAAGCCGCTGTCCCGACTCCGCGGTCGACCTTATGCTGGACGATCTCGACTGGTTCGGGTTTCGTTTCGACGGCGAACTTCCGAAACAAAGCGAGCGCACCGAAGTTTATGACGAGTATTTTGCAAGGCTGGATAACGCGGGACTCGTTTATCCGTGTTATTGCTCGCGCGCGCAGCTTCACGCAGCGACCGCGCCGCACGGCGATACGCCCGTTTATGACGGACGGTGCCGAGGTCTTAAACCCGAGTTTCGCCCCGACCGTCCGCCGGCGATGCGATTGATCGTTCCGGACGAAACGATCGCGTTTACCGACAGATTGCAGGGCGAATACTCGCAAAACCTGAAAACGGATTGCGGCGATTTTATTATACGACGCAGCGACCGCACCTATGCCTATCAACTCGCGGTCGTGGTCGACGACGCGCTGTCCGGCGTGACCGAAGTGGTGCGCGGCGTGGACCTGCTTTCCTCATCCCCGCGACAAATCTATTTGTACAGGCTACTGGGATTTAACCCGCCCGAATTTTTGCACGTTCCGATCGTGACCGACAGCAACGGCGAACGCCTGTCGAAACGCGGCGGCTACTCGAATCTCGAATACCTGCGTTCCGCCTACCGCTCGCCCGGAAATATAATCGGCGCGATCGCTTTTTCCGCGGGACTTATCCCATCTCCCGAACCGATGACGCTCGACGACCTTGTTCCGATTTTCGATATAACCAAACTAAAAAAGTCCGACGTTCGCCTGTCAGACGAACTGCTCGTAAGATGAACGAGCGGAATAATTAAAAAGTCAATTTAAAATAAAACTATACTTTACGTTGATAACGTCATTCAAAGGAGTAAAAGTCGAAATTTAAAATAAAACGTATAGTTTAACTGCTACCTCGTCATTCAGAGGAGTAAGGCATTGCCTCGACTGTAAAGAGGCTTATGCCTTACGACGTGGAATCTCCCTCAACAAGAACGTTATTGACCTTTTATATAAGGTCGATTATCCGCTCCATGTGGGGGATTCCACGCAAATGCTTGCGCATTTTCTCTGAATGACCGAAAAAGCCGGAAAGGAAACGTTATTATCCCCTCATCCGTCGGCTACGCCGCCACCTTCCCCCGAGGGGGAAGGCAAGATTTTCGGTTATCACGTGACAATCATACTATACCCATTTCCGACCTTAAAAGAGTTGCGGGGTCCGGGACACAGTCGATAGTGTCCCGGTGACTTTTTTTGCTTCTTTTTTTCTTCATCTGAAAAAAAGAAGTATTACAAAAACTTGCTATTTCCGTAATACT
>CAKQVV010000046.1 GCA_934277845.1 uncultured Clostridia bacterium | reverse complement strand
CAGTTAAACTATACGCTCTATTTTAAAATTTTAACCGCTAAAAAGGCTCCCTTGTGTAAAGGGAGCTGGCGCGTCAGCGACTGAGGGATTGTAAATAAAAAATCGAACGTGTACCTTTCGTTTTAAACTGTCATTCAGAGAAAATGCGAAAGCATTTGCGTGGAATCCCCGGCATGGAGCGGATAATAATCCTTGTACGGACAGGACGGGGAAGGGCTGATTTTCCGTTCTGCCCGGATTGAGAAACGAATGTCTTATGATCCTATCACATTATTTTCGTTGATTTTCCGCTGGGTATGTGTTAAAATAACGGTATGTATATCACGCGCGTGACGCTGAATAATTACCGCAATTACGGTTCGCTCGGGCTGGATCTTTCGCCCGGGCTTAACGTGTTTACGGGGGAAAACGCGCAGGGCAAGACGAATTTACTCGAAGCGGTGTATTTCACCGGCGTGGGGCGGAGCATGCGCACGCCGCGCGACAAGGAACTTATCCGCTGGGGCGATGACATGGCGAGAATCCGTGCCGATGCCGTGGGCAGGTACGGTAAGTCGCGCGTCGAAATCGTGATCGACAAGCGCGAAAACAAGCGGGTTGCGATCGGCGGTGCGCCGGTCAAGAAACTGGGCGAACTTATGGGCGTTATCATGGTAGTTCTGTTCTCGCCCGACGAGATCGCGATCATAAAGGAAGCCCCGGGCGAGCGCAGGCGTTTTATCGACATCGCGCTCAGTCAGATTTCCCGACCGTATTTTTACCTGCTGACGCGATATAACCGCATACTCGCACAGCGCAACCGCTTGCTGAAAGCGGGTAGCGGCGCGGACACTTTGGACGTGTGGGATCTTCAGCTCGCGGACTCCGGCGCAAAGATAATAAAGACACGGAAAGGCTTTATCGCAAGGCTCGACGGACTTGCGAATAAAAATCACGAATACCTGACCGCCGGCAGGGAACACCTGACGCTGCGGTACGAGAGCATGGACGGAGAAACGGAAGACGAGATCCGGGAGAAATTTCTTTCGGAACTGAAAAGCACGCGCGAAAAGGACGTTTTTCAGGGCTATACGCATGTCGGCGCGCAAACCGACGATATGGCGGTGCTCGCGGGAGATCTCGACATTCGCAGGTACGGCTCGCAGGGACAACAACGCACCGCCGCGCTCAGCCTCAAACTTGCGCAACTCGATCTGTTTTATGAGGAAACGGGCGAGTATCCGGTGCTTCTTCTCGACGACGTGTTCAGCGAACTCGACGAAACCCGCAAAGATAAACTCATCGGAAGGCTTTCCGGGCATCAGACGATCATCACATGCACCAACGCGCAGAAAGGGCTGCGGGAAACGTTCGCCGAGGCGGCGTTCTACCGCGTGGATAACGGTGTCGTCACCCGCGAAAACCCGTAATATCGTATTAAATTTTCCGTAAAGGAGCAAAAATATGCTAGGACTTACTTCGGTCGTAAAGGACTATAAGGTTGCCGATACGAACGTGCGCGCCCTCAAAGGCGTGTCGCTGTATTTCCGCAAAAGCGAGTTTGTGTCCGTTTTAGGTCCATCGGGTTGCGGCAAAACCACGCTTCTCAACATTATCGGCGGGCTGGACAAGTATACTTCGGGCGACGTGAGCGTCAACGGCGTGAGCACGCGGAAGTTCCGCGACTGCGACTGGGACGTGTACCGCAATCATCGCATAGGTTTTATTTTTCAGAGTTATAACCTGATCCCGCATCAGACGGTGCTGGGCAACGTCGAACTCGCGCTGACCATCGCGGGAGTGAGCAAGACGGAGCGCACCGAGCGGGCAAAGAGAGCGCTCGACCGCGTGGGACTTTCCGGGCAGTACTTCAAGCGACCGAATCAACTTTCCGGCGGTCAGTGCCAGCGCGTGGCGATTGCGCGTGCGCTCGTCAACGAACCCGAAATCCTGCTTGCCGACGAGCCGACCGGCGCGCTCGACACCGTCACAAGCGTGCAGATCATGGACCTTATACGCGAGATCGCCAAGGAAAAACTCGTCATCATGGTCACGCACAATCCCGAACTTGCCGGGAAGTATTCCACGCGTATTATCCGCCTTCTCGACGGAGAAGTCGTGGGCGACAGCAATCCTTACGCGAAAGAAGAAGAGGAGAACGAGCCGCGCGTCGACTATTCGGCGGCGGTTGCGAAAACGGACGAAAAGGAAAAGAATCCGACAGAAAAAGATAGGGTTAAGACCAAAAAACGCGCGGAAAAAGCGAAAATGTCGCCGTTCACCGCGTTTAGGCTGAGCGCACAGAACCTTATGACGAAAAAGGCGCGTACGATTCTTACCAGTATCGCGGGCGCGATCGGCATAATAGGCGTTTCGCTGGTGCTTGCGCTCTCTTACGGCTTGCAGACCTATATTACCGATATGCAGAACGACATGCTGTCGGGTAACCCGATCACGATTTCCGAGAGCGCGTACGATATGAGCGCGCTGATGAGCACGATGACGCCCGAGCAAAAGAAGAAATTTGTGCGCGAGAACGGTTACGTCAACGTCAATTCCATGGTAGACACGCTCGTGGGCTACTCGAAAACCGCCGACAAACTCATCGTCAAAAACGACATTACCAAAGAATATATCGACTATGTTTCCGCGCTCCCGAAAGAGGACGCGGCGGCGGTGTATCTTAATTACGATCTCGACATCGGCGGCAATATCTATACCGACTTCGTTATGAAAAAGAGCGTGCCGGACGAAAAGCAGAACATGTCCGTCGCGGCGATAAGAAACATGTATATTTCCGTGCTGAACGAAACGGTGTTCGGCAAATACTCGTCCTATGTTTCCGCACTCGTCGACGATTTTCGTCAGGTGCCCGCGGGGACGGACTATATCGAACAGCAGTACGACGTGCTCGCCGGCAAAATCGCCACCGAAAAGGACGAGATAATGATCGTGCTCGACGGGCAGTCCGCGCTTTCCGACGTACTTTTGGCACAGCTCGGTTACTACACGCAGGACGAGTTTCTGCACGTGGTGTACGACTCGTCTGTGCGCGCGTTCGGCAAAGAGAACGTCAGAAATATGGAAGCGTACGAGTCCGACGACCTCGCCAAGCCGCGTTTTACCTATGACGATCTTATGAAAGACAAGGTTTTCACCTATTACCCGAACGACGCGGTGTACGAAAAGGTCGGCAATCCCTATGGTAAAGCGACTTTCAAATACTCGCATGTTTCCGATCCGGACAAGTGGAACGCCGACGACAAAACAAAGGGCATCGATCTCAAAGTCGTGGGTATAATCGCGCCCAAAGCCGGTACGAGTTACGGCTGTATGGAGAACGGTTTTTACTACACCGAGGCTCTCACGAAATATATCATCGAGCGTAACACAAGTTCCGTAATTGCCGCGCTTGTCCGGGAGGAAACCGAAAAGAATCGCGCCGGCATGAATATTTCCGAGAACAAGATTTATACCGGCGTGGATTATATGGAAAACCCGGCAGATCCCGAAACTCCGATTCCCGTGCCTTACGGAATCATCTACACCTATTCGTACAACTATAACAACGTCGATTACGACAACGTTTTCGGTTATATCGGGAAAACAACGTTGTTCTCGGCGACGAGCGGGACGATTTCTTTTTCGCTGAATAATATGGGCGGGCGCAATCTTGCCGCCGGCATTTCCGTGTACCCGGTCGACTTCGAGCATAAACAGAACGTGCTTTCTTATCTCGACCGCTGGAACGAGGACGGCGATATTTACGTCGGCGGCGACACCGACCGCAATGTGACTTACGCCGAGCGCCAGCAGATAACCTACACCGATTCGCTGTCCGTCATTATCGACATGCTCAGCGAGTTTATCAATATCGTCACTATCGCGCTGATCGGTTTCACCGCGCTGTCGCTCGTCGTTTCGTCGGTCATGATCGCAATCATAACTTACGTTTCGGTTGTGGAAAGAATAAAAGAAATAGGCGTTATCCGCTCGCTGGGCGGAAGAAAACGCGACGTCAGCCGCCTGTTTATCGCCGAAACCTCGATCATCGGATTTGCCTCGGGACTTATCGGCATAGCCGTGACTTACCTGTGTTCGCTGATCATCAACGTGGTCGTGGCGGGGCTTACCCCGGTCGCGACGATAGCGGTGCTTCCGTGGTACTATGCCTTAATGATGGTGGCGGTATCGGTGGCGCTCACGCTGATTTCCGGCGTGTTCCCGGCGGTTTCCGCGGCACGCAAGGATCCCGTCGTGGCATTGCGTTCGGAATAGAATAAGGCAAGTTATAACTAAAAAATATCGCCCCGGTCAAAGGGCGATATTTTTTTGATGCCGCACAGAAAGGGCGGCGATGATTTTTTTGGGTAATTATCTTTAACCCGCGCGGATTGCGAATATCGCCCGCGACCGGCTCGGATAGAACTTTTGCGAAATAAAGACATCACACGGCGCAGCCGCACATCGCTTTATCGTTATCTGTTCCTGATTGCGTCGATCGGGCGTTTTCTGGAAATTCTGAGAACGGGCAGGAACGTGGAGATGAACGCCACGAGTATGCCGACGGCGAGAATGAGCGCGAACTGGCGTATGCCGACGTTGAGGAGCGTAAGCGAGAAGCCGCCGCTGACGCGTAGCGAGTTGTTTATCAGCCACGCGCCGACGACGGTCGCGATCGACGCGAACAGCCAGTTGATGAGCGTGATCAGCATGCTTTCGTTAAAGAAGATACCGAACACGTCCGCGCCTCTTGCGCCCACCGCGCGCAGTATACCGATCTCGCGCTTTTTGTAGGAAATGGACACGGAAATGAAGTTGAACAGCATGAGCGCGGCGAACACTGCAAAGCCGATGCCGACGTACAGGAACACTTGCGACAGCGTTTCCACCATGTCGTCCATCATATTCAGCGTGGAACTGACTTCGTTTTTGAGCTGATAGCGTACTCTGCCGAAAGTGTCGTAATTGAACCTGACGATCTGCCTCACTTCCGAAGCGTTCGTATACGGCATTCTGCCGATACAGAAACGGTAAACGTCCTCGTTTTTTGAGATCATTGTGTAGATTTCGTCGTCAACCACCGCCGGCATATCGGAGCCGTATAACGAACCGATCGTAGTGTCTTTCGACCATTCCCGAGCGAACGAGAAGTCCGGAGTCGGGAGATAGTAGCCGACTATTTTGTAATTGCCGTGCTTGTACTTCGGTCCGTAAACGTCGAAAGTACCCGTTTCGCCGAACGAACCGCAGCCTATGTTTTCGGTCGTTACGATCAGTTTCAGCGCGTCGCGCTCGTAAAGGTATCCGGGCTTGCCGCCGAACGAGTTTACGATATAGCCGCCGCGTTGACCGTAATAGCCGTCGTTCGTAGAATTCGTCAGGTATTCCCGATATGCTTCGGAAACCCTGTCGTCGCTGTCGCCATCCGCGATTATGCCCCATGCGAGCGCGGAAGTTCTGAACGCGTCGGGATAGCCTTTTCCGGGATAATCGGTCTTTACTCCCTTTGCGGTCGCTCTGTCGGCAATATGATCGAGCAACGAGCCGAGCGTAGTGTTGCCAAGGTCGGTTCTTTCGGACTCTTCGTAATAACCGTTTCCGATCAGTTTGTCGACAAGCGTCGCGGAGCAATACATGTTATATTCGCTGTCGCCGAGGCGGAACGGCAGGACTAATTCGCCGTCCGCGAGGTTGGTTTTAGCGCCGTTCGTCCATACGACCGCTTCGCTGTCGGTCAGCGCGGAGAGAGAAGCGATGTACTGAAAGCGCATAGGGATGCCCGAACCCGAAAGAAACTCTAAATTATATTCGAACGAACCTATATTTTTCGAGTTGGACGGGGCGCTTTCCTTGCCGGTTTTAGCCGATTCCAGCATATCGATAGAGCCGGGAGCGACGAAACCGATGGTGTGAAAACTGTATTTCAGCGTGGCTTCGAGTTCGGACGCGGTGATCATGTCCGCAATGCTCTCTTCGACTTTTTCCGCGCCGGGCAGATGTTTTGCGTATTTGTCGGTGTTGAAGTTGGTTTCGACTACGCCTGCGACGGTAAACTCGAGTTCGTTGCCGTGCCATTTGACTTTCATTTTCTTGTCCAGGATCTCCCGGGGAGATGCGGGCGTGAACTTTGCGCCCGTTCCGTCGCCGCCGCGCATGCCGGCGAGCGCGAACTGGTCGTAGACGAAGTTCGTGATAAGGATTTCGCCCGGGGCAGACGGCACTCTGCCGGCGGAGAGTTTCAGTCCGGTCTTGTCGAGCGCGGTCCGGTCGATTTCGCTGAAGCCGGACAACGTCATATTGTATATCGTGTTGTTTTCGGAAAAGAGTTTACTCGAGTCCGCTATAGAATCGTTGAACGAGATGTCGCCGCCCCACATCGAGCCGGTATATACCGCCAGCATGGGAATGCCCAGCGCGTCCTCTATCTTTTTGACGTCGGTCTTGCCCATGAGAGTGGCATCGTAATAGCCGCGTTTTTCATCGACGATCGGCGAATCGTCGTCCGCGGTTTTAGAATCGTCGTCGTAGGAGCGGAAACGGGTTTTGGTGAACGCCGCGCCCTCGATTTTAGAGTCCATAATCGAGCGTTCGTAGGTCGTGTCCTTGTCGTAAGCCGCAACGGTGTCGGCAAGTCCGAACATCGCAAACGCCACCACGCACAAAAGTATCGTGAGCACGAGGCGGAACGGCTTGACCTTAAGACTGCTCGCGCCGATGCGGAGCGAATTGCGGAAGGGCAGGTGCGAGCGGACGAGTTTGCTGTCGGCGGGCGTGTATTCTTTGAGTTTTACGTCCTCAGGTTTAGTGTCCAGAAACTCGTCTTTGTTGCCGTCGTCGTTGATTTTCAGTACCTTTTTGATTTCGACGTTTTCTTTGTCGTCCGTGCAGATGATTGTGTCGCCGTCGGCTTTCGCGATATACTCGTTGATAAGGTCGAGGTCGCGTGCGGTCAGTTTATAGCCCTTTTTGATGTGCAGGACGCGTTCGTCCACCGCGCTTATGCCTTCGGAAACGCTCTCCGGCTTTACGGAAGTTTTAGACACGTCGGAAATGACCTTGCCGTCTTTGAGTTCGATTATGCGGTCGGCGTAAAGTTCGGCGAAGTCGCGGTCGTGCGAAACGACAAGCACGAGTTTTTCTTCCGACAGTTTTTTAAGCGTGTCGAAAACCTGCTTGCCGGTCTTGCTGTCCAGCGCACCCGTCGGCTCGTCCGCCATGATCATTTCGGGGTTCTTGACGAGCGCACGCGCGATCGCCACGCGCTGATTCTGACCGCCGGAAAGTTCGTTGGGCTTGCGGTTGCCGTAACCTGCGAGGTCGACTTCTTCTAAAATTCCGCCGATGGCTTCGCTCGTCGCTTTCTTGCCTTGCAGCTGCATCGCAAGCGCGATGTTCGCGCCTACCGTGAACTCGGGCAGAATATTGTATTCCTGAAAGATAAAGCCGATGAACGTGTTGCGGTAACTGTCGAAGTCCGACTGCGTAAAGTTGTTGCTCGACTTGCCTTTTATGATAAACTCGCCGCTGTCCGCGCGGTCGAGTCCGCCCAGTACGTTCAGGAGCGTGGATTTGCCGCTTCCGGACTTACCGAGGATAAATACCATGCCCTTGTCCTCGAATTTAAGACTCACGTCGTCGAGAGCCTTTACGGGTACGCCTTTCTTCGGATTATACGTTTTGGTTACGTGCCGTATTTCCAGCAATTCGGTTTCCTCCTTTTTGGATAGATATTCGGGATTGTTTCAGTCGTCGCCGATAACCCTATTATATCGTGTTTCTCTGTTATGCGCAAGCGTTTGGGCGTTTGCTGCCGATATTATACAATTGACTTACGATTGACTTTTTACGGGCAGGGGTGGTATAATATCTCGCGGAGCGGATTGTTTTATGACGAATTACGACGAAATTATGAATAACGAGCGCGTAAAAGCGGCTTTCGACCGTTATGCCGACATGCTGACCGAACGCAACGAAAAGGTCAATCTCACGGCGATCACCGAGCCCGGAGAAATCCGCGTCAAGCATTTTACCGACTCGCTGGCGGCAGTCGACCTTATCCCGGGCGGCGCGAAAGTGCTGGACATCGGCAGCGGAGCGGGTTTTCCCGGTATTCCGCTGAAAATCGTGCGCGACGATCTCTCGATGACGCTTCTCGACAGCGTGAATAAAAAAGTCGCGTTTCTCGTCGACGTTATCGCCGACCTCGGACTGAAAAACATAAACGCCGTGCACGCGCGCATAGAGGATTTTCCGCACAAAGCGGAATTCGACGTCGTGGTTTCCCGCGCCGTCGCCGAACTTACCACGCTTGCCGAGTACGCCTTGCCGTTTGTGAAAGCCGGCGGCGCGTTTATCGCGTACAAGTCGGAAAAAGCCGAAGCGGAAGCAGCCGCGGCGGAGAACGCGATAGGTTTGCTCGGCGGCAGAATCCGCGAAATCCGCGAAGTTTTCGTCGCGCCCGGCATCACGCGCAAACTGATAATAATCGACAAAATCGCCCCGACGCCGCCGAAATATCCGCGCGGCAAGAATCTGCCCCGACTGAAACCGTTGCAATAGAGGAACGTTTATTTTCAGAACCAAAAAGAAAGGTACCCCAGAGCGAGTACCTTTCTTTTCGTTTATGCGGCGGTTATTTCAGTTCCGGTCTTAAATCGATCTGAGTCTGATCCGAGCAGGTGATGATGCCGTTGTATTTTTCGGCAACGTAGTCGGAAACGGCTTTTGAGAGCATGACGTCGGCGAGCGCGTCGATCTTGGCTTTATATGCGGCGTTGTTTTTGTAGTCGTCCGCGCGGGCGGCGATCACGTTCGCTTTGCCGGCGACTTCGACCGCGTCGTCCTCGACGGCGGCGCGCTTGTCCGCGCCCACGTTGCCGGTGTATGCGGTGTTGCAGGGAAGAAGCGCGAAATCGTAATCGCCCATCGACGACACGAGCAGGTTTTCCGCCACCAGTTTTATTTCGACTTTGCCGTCCGTGCTTTTCCAGGTTTTGGCGGTTTCGGAAATAGCCAGTTTGTCGCCGCTTGCCGCGACCGGGTAATTGTCGCCCTCGGCTTCGCGGGAAATTACGCCTTTTGCGGCGAGCAGGTTAAAAGCGCGCACGGCGTTGGACTCGTCGTCGCAAATCTCGAACGTTTTGCCGTTTGTGAGAGCGGTGCCGACGGCAGCCTTGCCGTAGTAGATACCGAGCGGCTCGTAGTGGACTTTGCACGCCGCGAACAGCGCGGTTTTGCCGTTGTAAAGATTGAGATACGGCACGTGCTGGAAGTAGTTGGCATCGTAATCGCCGTTTGCCACAGCGTCGTTTTGCTCCGTCCAGTCCAGCACCTTGACGTCGAGTTTGTAGCCTTTTTTCTCGAGTTCGTCCTTTACGATATCGTTCAGGATTTCGGCGTGAGGCGTAGCGGACGCACAAACCGTAATCGTTTTGTCGTCGTTTTTGCAACCGACGGCGGCGAAGCAGACGCACAGTGCGGTCAGGGCGCACAATGCAACGAGCAAGAGTTTTTTAAGCGTGTTTTTCATTTTAACAATCTCCTTTTGTCTATTTTTTTTGCTATTTTCAGTCCGGCTTCCTGAATCAGCTGGACGATGAGCACTACCATGAGTATCAGCAGCCACATCCACACCGACGACATGTAGTCGCCCGTATGCCGCGTGTAGTAGGTGTAAATTCCCGAAATAAGTCCGCCCGCTCCGATGTTATACGCAAACGACGTGTAGCCTATTATGCTGACGGCAACCACCGCCGCGCCCGTTATCAGCGAAACCCGGGCTTCGGGCAGAAGAACTTTGGTAATCAACTGAAAATCGGTCGCGCCCAGCGAACGAACGGCTTCGATTTCGCCGGCAGGAACTTCGGCGAGCGACTGTTCGACCATTCGCGACACGAAACCGAACGCGCAGACGGTGAGCGGGATCAGAATCGTGTACCATTCGCCCGTGCCGCGTCCCATCCATGCCCGCGTCCACGGAATACACAGCACGATTATTATAAGGCAGGGTATCGAGCGCAGCACGTTGACGATAAAGCCGACGACAAGGTTCAGCCATTTGCAGGGTTTTATGCCGTTCTTGCCGGTCACCGACAGCAAAATGCCGCACGGAAGTCCCAGAGCGTATGCAAACACGGTGGAAATTATCGTTATCAGCAGCGTTTCGCCCGTCATCACGGCTATTTCAGCAAAAGTCATCGCTGTCTACCTCCTCGTAAGCGACTCCCTTTTCGTCGAGGTAAGCGCGCAGTTTTTCTATGTCCTCGTCGTAGTAGGGGAGCCTGAAAATTATCTGTCCGTAGGTCACGTCGTTTATCACTTTAGTTTCGGCGTAGAATACCGACAGAAGTATGTTGCATTCCTGAATAATGTGCGTTATCACCGGTTTGTCGGTCGTGCCGTCGAACAGCAGTTTCACGAACTTTTCGCCGCGAACGGCGGCGTTCACGCGCCCCGAGTAAACGAGCCGTTTCGTGATCGGCATTTTGGGCGAGAGAAACACGTTTTGCAGTTCGCCCTGTTCGACGATTTCCGCGTTGTCGATTATCGCGACCTTGTTGCAGATCGCCTCGATTACCGACATCTGATGCGATATTATCACGATCGTCAAGCCGAGTTTTTTGTTCAGTTCTTTCAACAGCGCGAGTATCGATTTCGTAGTTTCCGGATCCAGCGCGCTCGTCGCCTCGTCGCAAAGCAGTACTTTCGGATCGGTCATCAGCGCACGCGCGATCGCCACGCGCTGTTGCTGTCCGCCCGACAACTCCGAAGGGTAGGCGTTCAGTTTGTCTTTCAATCCTACCGTAGTCAGGAGTTCGATCGCTTTTTCGCGGCGGTTTTGACTTCGGTCGATTTCGCCGGCGAGTTCCACGTTTTTCAGCACGCTCCGCTGCTGCAACAGGTTGAATTGCTGAAATATCATCGAGATCTTGCGCCGCATAATCCGCAATTTTGCGTTGTCCGCGCTTGTCAGGTCCTCGCCGTCGACGATTATGCTGCCCGCGCTCGGCTTTTCGAGCAGGTTAATACAGCGCACCAGCGTCGATTTGCCCGCGCCCGACAAGCCGATTATGCCGAAAACGTCGCCGTCCCCGATCGTAACGTTTATGTTTTGCAGCGCGGTAAAAGTACCTTGCCTCGTTTCGTAATTTTTACAAACGTTCTTTATTTCTATCACGCCTTGCTCCTTGTTGCGATAAAATAAAAGCGATAAGCCCGGAAAGACTTATCGCCCGATTGACTATATCGATTGAATGCGGCTATCCGACCAAGTGACAATATGAAAATTTACGCATGCCCTGCATACGCATCATACCGCACATGATCATGTTGTTGTCGTTTCGTCGCATCGCTATCTCCTTTTTGGGTGCATTATACATGAAAAATCCGCCGTTGTCAACGATTTTAACGCAGTATTCCGAAAAAAATTTATCGTAATAAAGTAAGGCTATAGGATTTGTTCCGCCGGAAACGGTTTTATATAGCGTTGTCGTCGGTGCGTTGAATCCCTTGACCAAACTGCGAAAAGAAAAGTACCCGATAAACGGATACTTTTCTTTTGGAGCTGATACC
>CAKQVV010000045.1 GCA_934277845.1 uncultured Clostridia bacterium | reverse complement strand
CCTGCCGTCACCTGCCCGTCGCCGGCGATAACGGTTTTACCGTCGCGTTTAACTCCGACTATAGTCGTTCCTTTAAAATCCATATCGATCTCCGTAAGTTTTTATATCCGACTCTTTATTTGAGTAAAGAGCGTTGACTGTGCGCCTACTGTGCGCTGAAAAGATTATACGCACTTATTGTAGCATAACGCCGCATATAAATCAAATTAAAAATCGACGTTTTTTAAATCTTTTAGGCTTTTTTCCGAGTAAAAAAGTTTTTTAGCCGTTTTGTCCTTTATCTTCTCGGCGGGTGGCGGCAATAATCCGAAGTTTGCGTTCATCGGCTGAAACGAAGAATTTGGCGTTTCGAGATAAGAACAAAGCGCGCCTGTTATCGTCGTTCGCGGAAATTCGGGCAAAGGTTTGCCATCTATGCGCGCAATGACGGACTTTGCCGCAACCAGTCCGCTCATTATACTTTCGACATATCCTTCTACTCCGGACAACTGTCCTGCGATATAAACGTTTGGATAATTAAGAGTCTCAAAATGTCGATTTATAGTCTTAGGCGCATTGACGAACGTATTCCGGTGCATAACGCCGTAACGCAAAAACTCGGCATTTTTCAATGCCGGAATCATTCTGAATACTCGTTCTTGTTCTTTGAATTTGAGGTTTGTCTGAAAACCTACGATATTGAACGACTCGCCTGCGGTATTTTCTCTCCTGAGTTGCACCACCGCATAAGGCCTAACGCCTTCGTTATCGCGGAAACCGACCGGGCGCAGCGGACCGAAACGAAGCGTATCGACGCCGCGTTTTGCCATGATTTCGACCGGCATGCAGCCTTCGAATATTTCCGATTTTTCAAAATCGCGAAGAACTGCGCATTCGGCGGTCACGAGCGCGGAAATAAACGCCTCGTATTCCACTCTGTTCATCGGACAATTGACGTAATCGCCGTCGCCTTTACCGTATCTGTCGGCTGTAAACGCACTGTCATAATCTATGCTGTCACCGGAAACAACCGGCGCGGCGGCATCGTAAAAATGCAATCCGTCACCGAGTTTTTCGGCGATCGACTTTCCGAGTGCGCCCAACGTGAGCGGCCCGGTTGCTATTATCGTAAAATCGCTGCCGTCAAAATCTTTGACTACTTCGTGCACTATCTCGATATTCTTGTCGCCGAGAATACGTTTTGTCACAGCTTCCGAAAACTTTTCCCTGTCTACGGCGAGCGCGCTTCCCGCCGGCACTTTTACTTCATCGGCGATTTTCAGAAGCTCGCAATCGAGGTAACGAAGTTCCGCTTTCAGCAGTCCGGAAGCAGTAGACAACACATCGCTTTTCAGCGAATTGCTGCAAACGAGTTCGCCGAAGTCGTTCGAATGATGCGCCGGCGAACGCATGATCGGCTTACACTCGAAAAGGCGGACTTTTTTGCCCGCCTTCGATAAAGTCAATGCCGCTTCGGAACCTGCCAGCCCCGCGCCTATTACGTTGATTCTTCTTTCTTCCACGCAGTGTTCCTTTAATCTTTCTTATCTGTTTCGCGTTTGAAATCGCAGTTTTTATTCGAGCATTTGATAAAATTACCGTTTTTCGATTCTTTCTTCACAGTATATGCTCCGCATTTCGGACACTTTTCGTCCGCAACCGGATCGAATGACGTAAAGTCGCAATCGGGGTATCCCGTGCAACCGTAGAAAGTCGCTTTGCGCGTTACTATCTTTTTCAGCGGTCTGCCACACTTCGGACACTTGCCGTAGTCTCCGGTTTCGTCCGATTTGGTAGCGGTAATGTTTCTTATATTTTTGCACTCGGGATAACCCGAGCATGCAAGGAAGTTTCCGTACCTGCCTTTTCTCAACACCATAGGACGCCCGCATTTCTCGCAAACTTCGCCGGTAACTTCGGGTACGTGATTATCCTCGGGCATATTGCTGCTGCCGGATGCGGGACGCAACGAGAAAGTGTCTCCGCCGTCTTGCGGCTTTTCCGCGTCGCCTTCCGACATTTCTATCGGTTTGGTATTTTTGCACCTGGGATAATTCGGGCAAGCAAGGAATTTGCCGAACTTTCCGTTTTTTATCACCATAAGCGCGCCGCACTTTTCACACCTGACATTCGATACTTCGTCGACGGCTTTCAGTGAAAAACTATCTCCGTTTGCCGCCGCAACTTTGTCTTCAAAGCCGTCGTAAAAATCTGCCACGACGTTTTGCCAGACCTTCCCGCCGTACTCTATATCATCGAGTTTTTCTTCCATGTTCGCCGTGAACTTAACATCCATAACGTCCGGAAAATACTTGACGAGCATATCGGTCACGTCTTCGCCGAGCTTGGTGGGAACGAGATATTTACCGTCTTTTTCTATATAGTGTCTGGTTCCGAGCAAAGTAACGGTAGGCACATAGGTCGCAGGTCTGCCGATACCTTTTTCTTCCATGAGTTTTACAAGGCTCGCTTCGGTATAACGTGAAGGCGGCTTGGTAAACTTTTGTTCGTACTTGTGTTCGACGAGCGACAAAATATCGCCTTCGTTCATTTCGGGAAGCCTGGTATTCTGTTCGTCATCCTCTTTGCTTTCGTCGACGTATGTGCTGTAAACGGCGGTATAACCCTTAAACAGAGGTGTCTTGCCGTTCACTTTGAATCCGTAATTGCCGGCGGTAACCTCGACCGAAACGGAATTATATTTCGCTTCGCTCATCTGACTCGCCATAAAACGCTCGTAAATGAGTTTATACAGTTTGTAATGATACTTGTTCAAAACGTCCTTCAAACTTTCGGGCGTTCTTGCAAGCGTAATCGGGCGGATCGCTTCGTGCGCATCCTGCGCCGATTTTTTCGACGCATAATAGTTCGGCTTTTCGGGCACATAATCGCTGCCGAACTTTTCGGAAATAAATTCGCGCGCCGCGGCAATTGCATCGGGCGAAACGCGAGTAGAATCCGTTCTTATATAAGTAATAAGCGCGATTTTACCTTCACCCGGAATATCCACGCCTTCGTAAAGTGCCTGCGCCGCGGATGATGTTTGTTGAAGCGTCATGCCTAGTTTGTTGAGCGCGTCCTGCTGCATCGAACTGGTAATAAACGGAGCGGGCGCGTGGGATTTCGTTACGGTTTTCCTGACTTTCGTCACGACGTAATCTTTACCTGCGAGCGCACTTACGGTCTGATCGACTTCTTCTTTCGATTTCAGCGTGAGTTTCTTTTTGTTTACGGTCACAAGCGTGAGTTTCACGTTCATTCCGCCGCCGGACTTTACGATCGACCAGAACGGCCAGTATTCTTCCGGCTTGAACGCACGGATTTCGCGTTCTCTTTCGACGATCAGTCTGAGCGTTACCGACTGAACTCTGCCTGCGGACAAATTGCTTTGAATTTTTTTGCAAAGTACCGGGGAAATTTTGTAACCTACGAGTCTGTCGAGCACACGACGAGCCTGTTGCGCGTCGACGAGGTTGATATTGATTTCTCTCGGATGGCTTAAACCTTTCTGAACGGCTTTTTGCGAAATTTCGTTAAATTCCACTCTGACCGGTGCTTTTTCGTCAAGTCCGAGCACGTTCGCAATATGCCACGAGATGGCTTCGCCTTCGCGGTCCGGGTCGGTTGCGAGATATATGGCGTCGGATTTTGCGGCGAGTTTTCTGAGTTCCTCCACCGTTTCTTTTTTATCCGGCATAATCTCGTACTTCGGTTCAAAATTCTTTTTTACGTTTACGGCAAGCGTTCGTGCCGGCAAATCGCGAATATGACCTTTGGTAGCAAAGACTTTATAGCCTTTACCTAAATACTTTTCTACGGTCTTGACCTTTCCTGCACCTTCGATTACAACAAGTTTCACTAAAAATCTCCGTATTTACAAGCAAATCCGTTAAATCCGTTTGATCGCGCAAGTTGCCGCGCTTTCCTTTTCGATAACGCCGGCCAGTTCCATTCTCAAAAGAATTTCGGATAGTTCCATGGGTGAAAATCCGCTCTTTTCGATCAATTCATCAATGGATTTTGCTCCGTCTTCCAAAAGACTATATAACTTTTTCTCGTCTTTGTCAACAATTATTTCGGTTTTTGCGCTCGATTTTTTCGGCATAAGTTTCAAACTTTCCAGCACGTCCAAACCGTTTCTTATAATTGTCGCACCGTCGCGAATCAGGTCGAGACAGCCTTTTGACCGCGACGACGTAATGTTACCGGGCACCGCAAAAACCTCGCGGTTTTGTTCCGCGGCGTATCTTGCGGTAATCAGAGCACCGCTCTTTTCGGCAGCCTCGACTACGACAACCCCGTGCGAAAGTCCGCTTATTATCCGGTTGCGCTCGGGAAACGTATATTTCGTCGCATCGGCATTCGGTTTGTACTCCGAAATAATCAAACCGCCGCTTTCGAGTATTCTGTCGTAAAGTTTGGCGTTCCCGGCAGGCGAAATCTTGTTAAGCCCGCTTCCGAGCACCGCAATGGTCTTTCCGCCGGCGTCAAGCGTCGCCGCATGCGCGTATGAATCTATTCCGGTTGCCATACCGCTCACAACCGTCACGCCGTTTTCCGCAAGATCGGTTGCAACGATTTTTGCCGCCTCTTTACCGTACGAAGTACACGCACGAGTCCCGACCACCGCAACACACTCGGTAGACAGTAAGTTAATATCGCCTTTGTAATATAAAACCGACGGCGCGGAAACTTCGGGTTGAAATAGTCTTTCTGGATAAACCGGATTGAGAACGGTGATCACAGAAATACCGTCTTTGCGAAGTTTGTCGATACATTTATCGATAAAACTTTCGCTTTTATAGCGACGTAGTTCTTCGGCGGAACGTTCGCCGCAAATCTTCACAACATCGTCGTAATGCGAGCCGAATTCATTCCATAACTTCTCTGCCGAGCCGTAAAGCCTTATTATTTCGGCTTGACGCTTTACCGTAATCATCGGCAGACTCAACCAGAAAAGTATTTTACTTTCAAACGCCCTGTTCATCAGCCGAGATAATCCCTGTCCATACTGCGATAGTTGAGTGCTTCGCTGATATGCTTGATCGTTATATTTTCTTCACCCGCAAGGTCTGCGATAGTACGCGCGACTTTAAGTATTCGCGTGTACGCTCTTGCGGACAGTTTCAGTTTATCGAAAGCCTGACGAAGAAGTTTCTCGCTGGCTTCGTCGGTTTTGCAAAACTTTTTAAGCATGACGGCCGTCATTTTCGCGTTGCAATGCACGTCCGTACCGGCAAAACGTTCGAGTTGAATTTTTCTTGCGGCATTCACTCTATCCCGGATTTTTTCCGAACTTTCTGCAAGCGACTCACCCGTAAGATCGTCGTAAGTCACGCTGTCAACGGAAATATGCAGGTCGATTCGATCCATAAGCGGTCCGGACAATTTGGACAAATATTTAGTTATTTGCAGCGGAGTACACGTACACTCGCGCGTTTTAGATCCGAAATATCCGCACGGACACGGATTCATGCTCGCAACAAGCATGAATTGCGCCGGATATTCGACCGTTCTTGCCGCTCTTGAAATATTGATTACCCCGTCCTCTAACGGCTGACGCAAAATTTCAAGGCAGGATCGCGGATATTCGGGAAGTTCGTCAAGAAACAATACGCCGTTGTGAGCAAGGCTCATTTCGCCGGGACGCGCATTCGAGCCGCCTCCGGTGAGCGCGATCGGACTTACCGTGTGATGCGGCGAACGGAACGGTCTGGTAAAAACAAGTCCGTCGTTTTCGTTCAGCACGCCGGCAACACTGTGAATTTTTGTCGTTTCCAACGCTTCCTGAACTGTAAAATCCGGCAAAATCGACGGTATACACTTCGCGAGCATGGTTTTACCCGCGCCGGGAGGCCCGACCATCAGCACATTATGGCCGCCGGCTGCGGCAATTTCGAGCGCACGTTTTGCGACGTATTGTCCGCGAACGTATTTAAAGTCTTCCCTGTACTTCGTCCCTATATTGAAAAGTACTTCACACTTTTCTACCGGCGAAACGATTGTTCTGCCTTCTAGAAAGTCGACTACTTCGTTAAGCGTTTCAAACGCAAATACTTCTACGCCGTCGATAAACGCAGCTTCCTTTGCATTAGCCGTCGGTACTATTATCTTCTTGAACCCGTTAGCTTGCGCCGCAATCAAAAGCGGCATAAGTCCGTTTATATGACGAAGGCGTCCGTCGAGAGAAAGTTCGCCTATAAAAATATAATCCGCAACGTCGGAACAAGTGATTTGCTCGGTCGCATAAAGCATGCCGACAGCAATGCCGAGATCATAAATGGAACCTTCCTTTTTTATCGAAGCAGGCGCAAGATTTACGGTTATCTTTTTGGGCGGAAGTTTGAAACCGCTGTTTTTGATTGCACTGCGTACACGTTCTTTCGATTCTTTGACGGCAGTATCGGCAAGTCCGACTATTTCTATGCCGGGCATACCGTTGTTTATATCGATTTCAAGCTATACTTCGTATCCTTCTATCCCCTGCAAACCGAATCCGTTGATCTTCGCAAGCATTTCTTTCTCCTATCTGAACAAACGGGCAACGCCCTCGAAATATCCTATATCATTTTTGCCGGTGAGCAATTTTCTGTTATTGCTCATAGTAATATCGAACGCAGTTAAAGTAAAATATAAGTGAGCCGCGACCGAAATCACCGAGCCGAAAATCATTATTACCAAACCGGGACCGCTACTGAGCGCAGACGTTCCGTTATACGAAGAAGATGTAAACTCTTTCAGATTCAGCATATTGAAATATCCGCCGTAAGCCAACGCCGACAGAGAAGTCAATACGCACATAATCGCAGCGACAGAGAACACATGCAAGACGCGTCTGTCTTTCGTATAAATAAACGACATAATCAAAAGCGCAAGTATCGGAAGCGCGCTCATCGGCTCCGAATCGGGGAAATACGACATTAACGTAAATAAAATATATGCCCCGAGAAGCGGCAAAACCGCACGATTCTTTTTTGAGAAATAAACAACAGCCACTATTGCCGAAACGAGTACGCCGAAACAAACGGTAAACGCCACGTTCGGGAAAGTTACGTTGATTGACTCCGCATTTTTCCCCAGAATATTATAAATACTCAATCCGTTATAACTGAAATATTTAAGCGAAGCAAGCGGTTCGAGGAATACACGGTAAATAAACTTGAACGGGTTTGCATTGTAGTCCTTGACGATCAATGGCAAAGATACGACGTATTGCAATAAAAACGCGCCGAGAAAATACAGCGGCAACTTGTAAATCAAGTCCGCGTCGCTCGGTTTATTGTAGGCGGAGTTATCCGCACCTTTGCGGTATTTTGCATAAGAAACGATAGTGCGAACAAACAAATATCCGTAATAGATAAGATAAATCTGATAAAGACAAATCGCTTCCTTTGAAGTAATCATCGCGATCGAATACAATACAATTGCGGTAAAATGTCTTTTCTCTACAATCATGGCAAAACTTGCAAGCACAAACGGAATCATAAGAGTGATATCGCTTCCGTAAATACCCGAAGCCGCAAAGAATACCGGGCACAGCGAGTACAACGCGGCAAGAACCGCACCGACTTCTGAATTAACGCACTTCTTTCCCAGATTATAAATTATCAGTGCGGAACAAATGTCGGCAATGATAAACGGGATTTTCACCATAAACGTAAGCCATGCGGAGCCCGAAGCCAAGCCGAACGCTCTTCCCATACCGCCGAAAAGCGCGATCATATAAAACGACAGCGGATAAATTTTAACGCCGACCTTATAATAGTAGTAGAACACTCCGTTATTCGTAAAATAATCTATCGCGGTATTACAATCGATAAAATCGTTGCGGTTGCCGCCGATAAACGCCGCACACAGCAATCTTATCGCCGCACCGGCAACAACCGACAGCGCAACTGATTTTGCTACGTTTCCGCCCTTTCCGGCGTTTATAAACTTTGCAAGAAGCCACACGGCGGTAGCAATCGTCGCTACCGTAAGCAAAAGCAAAACAACTATAATCGTGACATCGACACCCGTATTAGCGGTGGAAGCAACGCCGAAAAAATTTGCCATAATCATTCTCCGAAACGCACGTCTTTTTATTTATTATACCAGCACACAGACAAAAAATCAATCAATTGATAATATGTAAGACAAAGTTTACTTTCGGTATTGACAATTATTATGGCATACACTATAATAAAATCATGAAAACTACCCTTAAACTAGTACTCGCAATAATCGCAGCCGTGACTTTAACTCTCTCGCTCTTTACACTCGGAATTGCCATTGCCGCACATTACTACCGCTTTTTGTTTCTTGCGGCAACGTATATCACGATTATCTCATCGGGCGTTGCAGTAATCGCGCTTGCTTCGTCGTGCTTTTTCGTCGGCGACAGATTTATCCGCATAACATTTCTGATTACGTTGATCGCAATGATGATCGATATAGTTTCGATATTCGTCTATTGCTTTATATAATACCGAAATAACAAGATACACATAAAAACGCACGACCGTTACGATCGTGCGTTTTCACATTTAATTTAACAAGCGATTACTCGGCGTCGACTTTCGCCATGTGAGCGATGAGTTCGAGAACCTTGTTGCTGTAACCCCATTCGTTGTCGTACCAGCTGACGAGTTTGAAGAAGGTTTCGTTAAGAGCGATACCTGCGGTCTTATCGAAAATCGAAGTGCGGGAATCGGTGAGGAAGTCGGACGAAACGACTGCGTCTTCGGTGTAGCCGAGGATGCCCTTCATCGTGGTCTCGCTGGCGGTCTTGACTGCTTCGCAAATCTCATCGTAAGTAGCGGGTTTAGCGAGTTTGACGGTAAGGTCTACGACGGAAACATCAAGAGTGGGAACACGGAAAGCCATACCGGTCAGTTTGCCTTTGAGTTCGGGAATAACGAGCGCGCAAGCCTTCGCCGCGCCGGTCGAAGACGGGATGATGTTGCCGGCTGCCGCTCTGCCGCCTCTCCAGTCCTTCATGGAAGGTCCGTCGACGGTCTTCTGGGTAGCAGTCGTGGAATGTACGGTAGTCATAAGACCTTCGACGATTCCGAAGTTATCGTTGATGACCTTAGCCAAAGGCGCAAGGCAGTTTGTGGTGCAGGACGCGTTGGAAACAACCTTCATGTCCTTGGTGTACTTGTCGAGGTTTACGCCGCAAACGAACGTCGGGGTTTCCTTATCCTTCGCAGGAGCGGAAATAACGACTTTCTTTGCGCCGCCGTTGAAGTGTGCGCTTGCTTTCTCGGTGGTGCAGAACACGCCGGTAGACTCAACGATATACTCGGCTCCGCAAGACTTCCAGTCGATAGCGGAAGGATCTTTCTCTGCGAAGAACACGACTTTCTTGCCGTTAACTACGAGCGCGTTGCCGTCGACTTCGACGGTGCCCTCGAAATGACCGTGCATGGTGTCGTATTTAAGCATATAAGCGGCATAAGCAACGTCGATAAACGGATCGTTTACGCCGACAACGACGAGGTCTTTTCTCGACATGCTTGCTCTGAACACGAGACGACCGATTCTGCCGAAGCCATTGATACCAACTTTTACCATAATACTCTATCCTCCAAAATAGTAGATTACTTTTGTTTCGATCAAAGCGTTACCGCCTCAACCTTATATATAATACCCGTTTTTATAATTTTTGACAAGCAATTTTACACACTAATCGGTAAAAATTTCGCGTTATTTGAGATTTTCGGGATTAAGTCCTTTGAGTTCGTCCAAAACGAATCTGCCATCCTCTCGGATAAGCACGTCGTCGAAATAGATCTTACCTCCGCCATACTCCGGCGTCTGGATAAGCACGAGATCCCAGTGTACCGCGGACTGATTTCCGTTGTATGCGTCGTCATAGCAGCAACCCGGAGTAAAGTGAATCGAACCCGAAATCTTTTCGTCGAAAAGAATATCGCCCATGGGCTGAGTCACAAAGGGATTTACGCCGATAGCGAACTCGCCGACGTATCTCGCCCCTTCGTCAGTATCGAAAATCTTGTTGCATGCCTCGGTATAATTCGAGGTCGCTTTTACTATCTTACCGTTCCTGAATTCGAGACGCACATTCTCGAACTTGATTCCGTTTTCGATAGACGGCGCATTATAAGTTATTACTCCGTTTACGCTGTCGCGGACGGGCGCGGTATATACTTCGCCGTCGGGGATATTCATTTCACCGCTGCATTTGATCGCGCCTATTCCTTTTATCGAAAATGTAAGGTCGGTATCTTTCGCGACAAGACGAACTTTATCCGTACGGTTCATAAGATCGACAAGCGGAGTCATCGCCTTATTCATTCTGGAATAATCGAGGTTGCAAACGTCGAAATAGAAGTCCTCGAACTTTTCGGTAGGCATACCTGCAAGTTGCGCCATCGAGTCGTTGGGATAACGAAGCACAACCCATCTCGTTTTGCACACGCGTAGTTCGTGGTGAATCGGGTGCGAATACAACCGTGAGAACATGTCGGTCTTTTCGCCCGGCACGTCGCTGGATTCAAACGAGTTTACCGCGCCGCGCACACCGATATAACAATCCATTTCTTCCATTCTCCGATGATTATATTTCTCCAGAAGTTTGCAATACGTTTCATCCGCTTCCATAAGCAGCGCACGCTGAACCTTGGTGTCGTAAATTTCGACGAACGCATATGCACCTGCCGCACGGACTTCTTTTACGAGTCGGGTAATCAGCGGCGAATCCACGTCGTACGCTTCGATAAGCACCTTATCGCCTTTTCCTGCTTTGATCGAAGAGGTTTCGAGGGTATGCGCAAGCGTAACGATTCTGTTGTCCAACATTTATATAATCTCCTTTGGCTCGCGTTTCCGAGCCGTCTTTCTTTTCATCGTCATTATATTATTTTAAATAAAAAAAGTCAAGACCGCAAGGCATGCTAAACACGTTTTACGCTTAATTTTAATTTACTCAACCCTTTCGCAAACTCCGTATTTTTAAAATCAGAATAAAAAATAATAAAGTGGTTAAAAATGCTAGTCAAAATTTTACCGATGTAGTATAATATGCTCGAAAGTTTTTTTGGAGGGTTTGTTATGCCATTAGTAACAACAAAAGACATGTTCGAGAAAGCATACGCAGGCGGATATGCTATCGGTGCTTTCAACGTCAACAATATGGAGATGATCCAGGGTATCGTTGCGGCTGCCAAAGAAGAAAAGGCTCCGCTCATTCTGCAGGTTTCCAGCGGTGCGAGAAAATACGCTAACCCCAAATATCTCAAAAAGTTGGTCGAAGCAGCCGTTGAAGATTCCGGTCTTCCCATTTGTCTGCACCTCGATCACGGCGATTGCTACGATCTTTGTAAATCCGCAATCGACGACGGTTTCACTTCCGTCATGATCGACGCAAGCCACCACGCTTTTGAAGAGAACATCAAGATCACGTCCGAAGTCGTCAAATACGCTCACGATCACGGCGTAGTAGTCGAGGCCGAACTCGGCAGACTCGCCGGCATCGAAGACGACGTTAACGTTTCCGATGCAAACGCTTGCTACACCGACCCCGATCAGGTAGAAGAATTCGTCGGAAAAACCGGCGTCGACTCCCTTGCTATCGCTATCGGAACTTCGCACGGCGCGTACAAGTTCAAAGGCGAAGCAAAACTCAGATTCGATATTCTCGAAGAAGTCGGCAAACGTCTCCCCGGTTTCCCGATCGTTCTTCACGGCGCGTCCTCCGTTATCCCCGAGTACGTCGCAATGATC
>CAKQVV010000044.1 GCA_934277845.1 uncultured Clostridia bacterium | reverse complement strand
GTATTGCGCGTTGTCGCGATTTAGCGTACAAAAACCGAATAAAAATACATAAAAACAGGGCGAAACGATTGTAAAAAATTTCAAACTGTGGTACAATTATACGGTAAACTTCTTGAATGCGTCGAAATGGCGTTTTCGCTCGAAAAAAGGTTGAAACGCGGCGCAAAAGTTACGGAGGAACTATGGCAGGGAAAGATTACAACGCAAAGGATATACAGATCCTCGAAGGACTGGACGCGGTCCGCGTCCGTCCGGGTATGTATATCGGTTCGACGGGTGCCCGGGGACTTCATCACATTTTGTGGGAAATCGTGGACAACGGCATGGACGAAGTGGCGAACGGTTACGGCAACGCTATCCGCGTCACCGTGCATGCGGACGGCTCGGTCAGCGTGGAAGATAACGGACGCGGTATCCCGGTAGATATTCACCCCACGATGAAAGTCAGCGGCGTGGAAGTCGTTTTCACCCAGCTTCACGCGGGCGGCAAGTTCGGCAATGAAAACTACGCGCACTCGGGCGGTTTGCACGGCGTGGGCGCGTCGGTGACGAACGCTTTGTCGCGCTGGCTCACCGTCGAGGTTTACAAGAACGGCACGACTTACAGAATGGACTTCGAGAGCCGCGAAGAGAACGGCAAGGTACACGGCGGAGTCGTAAAAGAACATCTCTACGACACCGGGCAAAAGTCCGATCACACCGGCACGCGCGTGACATTCATGCCCGACGACCGTATTTTCGAAACGATCAGATTCAATACCGAAACCATATCGCGGCGGCTGAAAGAACTCGCGTTCCTTAACCGCGGCGCGCACATCTATTTCATCGACGAGCGTATTCCGTTCGGCGAAGGCGTTTTGCATCGCGAATACTTCTATGAGGGCGGACTTGTCGACTTTGTGCGCGATCTCAACGAAACCAAGGTCCCGGCGTTCCCCGATCCCGTGTTTTTAGACGGCAAGAGCGAGAATATCGAGGCGGAAATCGCGTTCCAGTATACCGACGCGTACACCGAAAATATTTTTTCCTACGTCAACAATATCCCTACGACCGAGGGCGGCACGCACGAAACGGGTTTCAAGATCGGGCTTACCAAGGTCATGAACGACTGGGCGAGAAAACTGGGACTTCTGAAAGAAAAGGATCAGAACCTTATCGGCGACGACTATCGCGAAGGACTGACCGCCGTTTTGTCCGTCAAGATGCAGAATATCCAGTTCGAGGGGCAGACGAAAACCAAACTCGGCAATACCGAAGCGAAAAAAGCGCTCGAAGACATAGTCACATCCGAACTGCAAAAGTTCTTTGAAGGGAACCAGCAGATCGCCGAAATCGCGATCAAGAAAGGCTTGCTGGCGGCTAAAGTACGCGAGGCGGCAAGAAAGGAAAAGGAACTTACCCGCGCACGCAACAGCATCGACAACTTTCACACCGTGGGCAAACTCAAAAGCTGCACCGGCAAAAAACCGGAAAACAACGAACTTTTCATCGTCGAGGGCGACAGCGCGGGCGGCACTTGCTCGCAGGCGAGAAACCGCTCGTTTCAGGCGATACTGCCGCTACGCGGCAAGCCGCTGAACGCCGAGAAAAAACGCCTCGATCAGGTGCTCGCGAACGAAGAGATCCGCACGCTTATTTCCGCTCTCGGCGCGGGGCTGGGGGAGGACTTCGACGTTGCCGACCTCAAATACCACAAAGTCGTCATTCTGTCCGATGCCGATCAGGACGGCTTGCATATCCGCGCGATACTTTTGACGTTCTTCTTCCGCTACATGCGCGAACTCATCAACGAAGGTCACGTCTATATCGGACTTCCGCCGCTGTATAAGATCGAAAAGCGCGGACAAGTCGAGTATGCCTACGATGACGCTGCGCTCGACGAACTCAAAAAGAAGTTCGGCAAGGGAGTGGAGATCCAGCGTTATAAGGGCTTAGGCGAAATGAACGCCGAACAACTGTGGACGACCACCATGGATCCGAAAAACCGCAAACTCGTGCGAGTTACCATCGACGACGCGGCGCAGGCGGAAAAACTCGTCAGCATCCTCATGGGCGACGCGATAGAACTCAGGCGCAATTACATCGTCGAACACGCCGACTTCAACAAAGAGGACGCGTTCATCG
The DNA here is from genome assembly GCA_934277845.1 of uncultured Clostridia bacterium. GTDB lineage: Bacteria > Bacillota > Clostridia > Christensenellales > Pumilibacteraceae > UBA10677. The sequence goes on along the minus strand of CAKQVV010000044.1, from coordinate 9,667 downwards.
AGAACGTCAGGAGTTAAAAAGGGGACAGAAACATGGAAGAAACCAACGGAATCATAGTCAAAAACATGGAAGACGTGATGCACGAATCGATGATACCGTACTCCGAGTGCGTTATCCTCGACCGTGCGTTGCCTCGTGTCGAGGACGGCTTGAAACCCGTCCAGAGAAGAATACTTTTCGACATGCTCGAACTCGGGCTTTATCCCGACCGCCCCTATAAAAAATGCGCGAGAGTAGTAGGCGACTGTCTCGGTAAGTATCACCCGCACGGCGACAGTTCGGTCTACGGCGCGCTCGTCCGCATGGCTCAGTCGTTCAATATGGGCGCGACGCTCGTCGACGGTCAGGGCAACTTCGGCGACATCGACGGAAACGGCGCGGCGGCAATGCGTTACACCGAATGCCGATTGACGCCGCTCGCCATGGAACTATTAAAAGACATGGGCGATCCGGGCGACGAAATCGTGCGATGGGGCTGCAACTTCGACGATACCTTAAAAGAACCGGAGATCGTGCCGGGACGGTTTCCGAACCTTCTGGTCAACGGCGCGTCGGGTATCGCGGTCGGTCTTGCCACGAATATCCCCACGCATAACCTTGCCGAAACCATCGACGGCGCGGTGGCGTATATCGACAATCCGCGCATCAAACTCGCGGAAATGATGAAGATCATCAAGGGCCCCGATTTTCCGACCGGCGGTTATATCATCGCCGACGAGGAACTGAAAAGAGCGTACGAAACGGGCAAGGGCAAACTGATTTTGCGCGCGAAAACGCACATAGAAGCCGAGGGCGACAAGCGGCTTATCGTCATCGACGAACTGCCGTATCAGGTCAACAAGTCCGCGCTGCTCGAAAATATACTCAAACTTCGCGAAGAAAAGAAAGGCGTGCTGATGGGCATCAGCGACATCGCCGACGAATCCGACCGCAACGGTATCCGCGCGGTAATCAAGGTCAAAAAGGACGCCGATCCCACGGCGATACTCGCCGTGCTGTTCAAGTCCACCAACCTCTCGACGTCGTTCGGCGTGAACATGGTCGCGATCGCGGGCGGCAAGCCGAAAACGCTGGGACTGCTCGACATAATCTCGTATTACGTCGCTTATCAGCGCGAGTTTATCGTCAAGCGCACCAGGTGCGAACTCGACAACTGCCGCAAGCGCGAGCATATTTTGGAAGGCCTTGTCATCGCCGTCCGCAATATCGACGAAGTGGTCGCAATCATCAAGAGCAGCCAGTCGACGAGCGAGGCGCGCGACAGACTGAGAAACCGTTTCAAACTGTCCGAACGCCAGGCGGACGCGATTCTCGACCTGCGTCTTGCGCGTCTTACTCACCTCGAAGTGTACAAACTCGAACAGGAACTCAAACAACTTCGCGAACGCATCGCATACCTTACATCCGTGCTCGCTTCCAAAAAAATGCAGATGGATGTCGTGAAAGAAGAGATGCTCGCGATAAAAAAGAACTTCAAATCGCCGAGAAAGAGCGTTATCTTAAAGTCGGAAAAAGAATATATCGTTCCCGACGAAAGCGCGCCGAGAGTGATCGACGACAGCGTGGTTTGTTACAACGCGCTCGGCAATCTCAAACGCATGCCCGTCAAGAGTTTCAATATGGCTACCCGTGACTTTGGCGACAATTCGACGAGGAACGAGATCTGCTCGTCCATCATCAACTGCGCGGGCGTGGACAGATTCATGGCGTTCACCAACCTCGGCAACTGCGTCAAGATCGACCTCGACGCGCTCGACGACGAAAAGTGGAAGGGCAAAGGCGTTACGCTGAAAAGCCTTTATCCCGCTGCCGTCGAAGGCGAGAGAATAGTGTACATGCTTCCGCTCGGCGAAAAACTGCCCAAGGGCAATCTTCTGTTCTACACCAGGAGCGGCATGGTCAAAAAGACCGAGTGGAAAGAGTACGCGGTGGTCAAGTCCGTATTCCAGGCGATAAAAATGAAAGACGGCGACGAAGTCATCGGCATGGAATCCGAAAGAGAAGGCTGCACGCTGGTATTCGTCACGAAAGCGGGCATGTGCCTTAATGCCGACATGAGCGATATTCCCGTTCAGGGCAGAATTTCGGGCGGCGTCAAGGGCATCAACCTCTCGGACGGCGACGACTGCATCTTCACCCGTCAGATTGAGGACGGCGGTGAAATCGTGCTCGTGACCGACAAGGGCTACGCAAAGCGCGTTCTTACCGCCGATCTCGACGTAATGGCGCGTTACCGCAAGGGCGTCAAAATCATCGACATCAAGGGCAACAACGGCAAATTCCTCGTATTCGCGAGTTACGTCACCGAGCCGTACAAGATCGTGCTGAAAGTGGGCGACGATTATCTCTCGGCGTTCTCTACCGAGGATTTATCCATCGAAAGCCGCACGCACGCAGGTCGCGCGCTCGTCAAGGGCAAAGTCGCGGTCGACAAAGTATTCATTTACAACTCGAACTATATCAACGGCTGATTCGGGCGTCGGCGGCATGGGTAAAGACTTGCCGTCGGCGTATTGCCGTAAAATAACTATTATACGGGGAGCGGAAACGCCGCGTCCCCGGACGGAAACAATCTATCATGAGCATACTGAGAATCAACGGATTAAGCCACATGTACGACGACAAAGTGCTGTTCAAAAACGCCGATTTATCCATAAACAACGGCGAACACGTCGGTATAGTCGGGCTTAACGGCGCGGGCAAAAGTACGTTTATCAACATCATCGCGCACAATATTTCGCAGGACGAGGGCGAGGTCATCTGGCTCAGCGGCATACGCTACGGTTATCTCGACCAGCACGCCGACATCGACAGAAGCCTGACGGTCATGGAGTACTTGCAGACTTCGTTCACGCACCTTTACGAACTCGACCGGAAGTTACAGAAACTTTACGAGGACATGGGCGAGGTCACGGACGAGAAAGAACTCGACCGCATGATCGAGCGGTCGAACCGCATGCTGGACACGCTCACCCGCGAACATTTTTACGACATCGACGCGCAGATAAAAAAGGTCGCCAACGGCTTGGGCGTCAACGCGTTCGGTTACGACACCGTGATCGGCACGCTGTCGGGCGGTCAGCGCGCCAAACTCATGCTCGCAAAACTGATCCTCGAAGAACCCGACGTCATGCTCCTCGACGAGCCGACCAACTTTCTGGACGTGGAGCACGTCGACTGGCTCATAAAGTTTCTGAACGCTTCGGAAAAGACGTTCATGGTCATTTCTCACGACGTGGAATTTCTCGACGGCGTGTGCAAGTATATCGTCAGCATCGAAAACGGCTCGATAAGAAAGTACACCGGCAATTATTCGCAATTTCTCGTCCAGCACGAAATGGCGGTCAAGCAGTACGAAGAGGACTACGCCCGCCAGCAAGCCGAGATCAAGCGTATGGAGGACTATATCGCCCGCAACAAGGCGCGCGCCGCCACCGCCGGCATGGCTAACAGCCGCAAAAAAATGCTCGACAGAATAGAAGTCATGGCAAAGCCCGCCACCGTGCTCGACGCGCACTTCGATTTTCCGTGCGTGATGCTCAATACCAAAGACATGCTCACGGTCAAGGATCTCGAAATCGGTTACGACAGCGTGCTTTTGCCGCCGATCAGTTTCGAGATGCGCGGCGACACCAAACTCTGGATACGCGGCACCAACGGCATCGGCAAGTCTACGCTCATGAAAACTTTGCTCGGGCTTATCCCGAAAAAGGGCGGGGACTTTCATTTCCATATCGCCGCAAAACCCGCGTACCTCGAACAGGACTTGTCGTTCCGCAACACCGCGATGACGCCGTTCGACTATATTTCCGACTGTTTCCCGCGCTACGGCGCAAAGGAAATCCGCAGCCAGTTAAGCCGCGTGGGCATCAAAGGCGAAATGGCGCTGAGGCATATATGCGATCTCAGCGGCGGCGAGCAGGTCAGAATACGTCTTCTCACCATTATGAACGTGACCTCGAACATGCTTATTCTCGACGAGCCGACCAACCATCTCGACGTCCGCGCTAAGGACGCGCTGCTCGAAGCGTTAAAGAAGTACGAAGGCGCGATCCTTCTTGTCAGCCACGAAAAGCAGTTCGCCGAAGCCGTCTGCAATCAGGTTTTTACCTGTAAAGAAAGATAGTATTCTACCTGAAAACAAGTAAAAGCATTGTCAAACGATAACAAAATTGAACGAGTAGCATAACTATTACCCTGTCATTCAGAGCGTGGCGGTACGCCACGCGTGGAATCCCCTGCATGGAACGGATAATCGACCTTATAAAAAAGGTAAACAACTATGAAAATAATGTTCGTGTGTCACGGGAATATCTGCCGTAGTCCCATGGCGGAATTTATAATGAAAGACCTCGTAAAGAAACGGGGAGCGGACGGCGATTTCGTAATCGCATCGTCGGCGACCAGCACCGAGGAAATCTACGGCAGCATCGGCAATCCCGTTTACCCGCCGGCGAGAGCGGAACTTAACCGTCACGGCATCGCCTGCGACGGCAAACGCGCCGTGCAGTTAAAGTGTTCGGATTACGATAATTACGACCTTTTTATCGGTATGGACAGCGCGAATATCCGCAATATGCGCCTGATTCTGGACGGCGATCCGGAGGGTAAAATCCGTAAACTCATGGACTATACCGGTCGCGGCGGCGACGTGGCCGATCCGTGGTACACCGGCAACTTTTCAGCGACCTACCGCGATGTCTTAGGCGGCTGCACCGCACTCCTCGACAGTTTGTTAAAGTAAAAACGGCGCGGGATATAAGCAGAGAAATATAAGGATAATTATTTCTCTATTGTGGGGGATTCCACGAAACAGCCGAGCGGTTTGCTCGGCTGTTTCTCTGAATGACGAGGTAAAACGGGAACTGCGCGTTATTATTTAAAATATAACGAAAAGCTTACGTTCACCTCGTCATTCAGAGCGTGGCGGTACGCCACACGTGGAATCCCCCGCATGGAACGGATAATCGACCAAATAAAAAAAGCAAACACAATAAAACGAAAAAAGACGGCTCGACCGTCTTTTTTTGCTGCGTTTATCGCATTATTCGTTACAGACTTTTCAAAAACTCGACTAAAAGCGACTTTTGTCGCGGCGACAGCGACGAAACGGCGGCGGCGAGTTCGTCCTCGGGCGATTCTGCGTCGAAAAATTCTTTCAGCGTTACGCCCAAAGCATCGCAAATAAGCCGCAAATGACTGACGGTTACGTCGGCTTCGCCCAGTTCGACGCGCCTTAAATGCGTCTGCGACACGCCGGCAAAGTCTGCGAGCATATTTTGAGAATAGCCGCGTTCCTCGCGAAGGTATCTCAATCTTTGTCCTACGTCCATAATTTTACCTCGATTAAGTCTTATAAATATAGTTTATGCAATTATTACGGTTTATTTAGTCTTATAGTGTTGCATTATTAGTCTTATAGTGTTATAATATTAAAGTTATAAGACTAACGACACGAGGTAACCGTTATGGCGAACAAGACGTTGCAAACGGCGCGAAAGGACAAAAACGACGAATTTTATACGCAACTCGTCGATATTGAGAACGAACTGAAACATTACAGGGAGCATTTCGAGGGGAAAACGGTGCTTTGTAATTGCGACGATCCGTTCGAGAGCAATTTTTTCAAATACTTCGCGATGAATTTCAATTTCCTGAAACTGAAGAAACTGATTGCGACGTGTTACGACTCTTCGCCCATAGCGTTCACGCAACTATCACTTTTGGGCGACGGCAAAACGATACCCAACGGCAGCAGAAAAGCGTATAGAATAGAACTGACGGAAGTCAAAGATTACAACGGCGACGGAGCGATCGACTTGTCCGACGTGGAGTATATGTTGCGCTGCGGCGACAATCCGCCTCAAAAGTTGAACGGGAACGGCGATTTCCGCTCGGCTGAATGTCTCGAACTATTGAAAGAAGCGGATATAGTCGTGACAAATCCACCGTTTTCGCTTTTTCGCGAGTATGTAGCAAAACTTATCGAATACGATAAAAAGTTTCTTATTATCGGGAATAAAAATGCGATTACATATAAAGAGGTTTTTCCGCTGATAAAAGAAGGAAAAATGTGGCTTGGATACAGAAATATAAATTCCGATATGTGGTTTTATGTTCCAGAAGGTTATGAATACGAAAAGATAATCAATGGTCGTAAAATAAAGCATATTATGGGATGCTGGTTTACAAATATCGATGTACCCAAGCGCCACGAAATGCTGACTTTGTATAAAAAATATACGCCCGAAGAGTATCCGAAATACGATAACTACGACGCGATAGAAGTGTCGAAAGTGGCTGATATACCGTGCGATTATTTCCCGTCCGAAAGCCACAGCGGAGATATGGGCGTGCCCATTACGTTTCTCGACAAGTATAACCCGGAGCAATTCGAACTGGTAAAATTTCGCAAAGGAAACGATGAAAAAGACTTGACGTACACCGTGAAGGGTGCGACAATTTTAGACAGACAGACAGACAGACAGACAGACAGACAGACAGACAGACAGACAGACAGACAGACAGACAGACGGATTACTCCGTACTTCCGCATCATCGTGCGCAGAAAAACGTAACGGAATTATGGGCGTGCCCATTACGTTCCTCGACAAGTATAACCCAAAGCAGTTTGAAATCGTCGGAGCGACTGAAAGCGAAGGAAAGGGTTTCTCGTGCGGATTGTGGAAAGAGGACAGCGGAGTTGCGCAACCGCTTGTTTGCGGAGAGAGGAAATACAAACGGTTGTTTATCAGACGTAAAGTGTAACGGGATTATGGGCGTGCCCATTACGTTCCTTGACAAATACAACCCGAAACAGTTTGAAATAATAGGTCATGAACATGATTTGAACGGTGACGGTGGCGACGGCGTTGCAAGAGGACAGTTTGAAGTGAACGGGAAAGGTAAATATAAGCGTATTTTGATAAGGAGAAGAAAAGGTGAGGATTGAATTACATAAAATTACCGTGGGTGAGATCGCGGAAGGGTACCGCAATCGCGCGGAAGAAGGCGTGTACGGTTACGGCGGGCGGCTGAATATCCGCCCTAAGTATCAGCGCGAGTTCGTGTACGACGAGAAAAAGCGCAAAGCCGTCATCGACACCATAAAAAAGGGTTTTCCGCTCAACGTGATGTACTGGGTGAAAAACGACGACGGCTCGTTCGAGGTGCTTGACGGGCAGCAACGCACCGTCAGTTTTTGCAGTTACGTCGCGGGCGATTTTTCCGTTGCGGACGAGCGCGACATGCCGAAATATTATTCTAACCTTACCGAGGCGGAAAAGAAACTGATAACCGATTACGAAGTGCTGGTTTATTTTTGCGAAGGTACGGACAAGGAAAAACTCGACTGGTTCAGGATCATTAACATCGCCGGCGAAAAACTCACCGATCAGGAACTCAGGAACGCGGCTTATACCGGACCGTGGCTGGCGGACGCGAAACTCAAATTCAGCAAAACGAATTGCGCGGCGTATGGGCTTGCGTGCAAATACGTTTCGGGATCGCCGATCCGACAGGACTTTCTCGAAACCGCGCTTGAATGGATAAGCAAGAATAATATCGAGGATTATATGTCCGTTCATCAGCACGATCCCAACGCCAACGAACTATGGTTCTATTTCAGCGCGGTTATCGAGTGGGTGAAAACGACTTTTCCCGAGTATCGCAAAGAAATGAAAGGGCTTGACTGGGGCGGACTTTACGACGAGTTCCGCGATAAGATTTACGATACCTTGGGACTAGGCGAAGAAGTGCGGAAACTTATGCTCGACGACGAAGTTACCAACAAAAGGGGCGTTTATTTTTACGTGCTAACCTGCAACGAAAAGTATCTTAATCTTCGCGCGTTCACCGAAAATCAGAAACGCGAGGCGTACGAGCGGCAAAAAGGCGTTTGTCCGAAATGCCGGCAAGAAGGGCAGGAAAAACAAGTCTACGACATTACCGAAATGGAAGCCGACCACGCCGTGCCCTGGTCAAAGGGCGGCAAAACGAGCGCGGAAAACTGCGTGATGCTGTGCAGAAAACACAACAGAATAAAGTCGGATAAGTAATCGGCAGTATTGCGATCGTAAAATCGGGCGAGGAATCTCGTCCGTTTTTTCATAAATCGGGACGGGCGGGCATAAGATAAAGCGAGTTGCGAAAATGCAAACGATTATTTACCCGATCCGGAGAAAAAACATGAAAAAGCCGATAAAGATCATCGCGATTGCGTTATGCGTCGTATGCGCGTTGCCGGTATTCGCCGCGTGCGCGAAAAAACCGCAGAAAGAGGAGCGGTCGCGTTATGAAATAACCGCGACTTACGACGAGGAAAACAAGACCGTGTCAGCAAGCATGTCGTTGTCGTACTACAACGGCACGGACGCGATTCTGGACGAGTTGTGTTTCCACCTGTACCCGGCGGCGTTCCGCGACGGCGCGAGGTTTTCGCCCGTGCCGAAAGACGCCGTTTCGTCGGCTTACCCCGCGGGGATTTCCTACGGCGGCATCGAGATCGGCAAAACGACCTTGAACGGCATCGAAACCGAAGCCGCGACAGAGGGCGAGGACGAGGATATACTCGTCGTCAGACTGGACGGCGAAGGACTTTATCCCACCGAGCGGGCGGAACTTACCATGGACTTTACGCTTACGCTCCCGGAAATCCGTCACCGTTTCGGCTATCAGGGTTCGAGGGTGAACCTCGGCAACTGGTACCCGATAGCCTGTGTGTTCGAGGACGGCAATTTCGTCACCGATCCGTACTATTCGACGGGCGATCCGTTCTACTCGGACTGCGCCGACTACAAAGTTTCGATAACCGTGCCTGCCGACCTTACCGTCGCGATGTCGGGAAAAGCGACGAGCACGGCACACGACGACGGTACGAAAACATTTTCGTCCAAAATTCTTGCCGCGCGCGATTATGCGGCGGTCATCGGCGAGTTCAGAATGCTCGGCTCGAAAGTAGGGGACGCGGACGTGAATTACTATTATATTTCCGATCCCGAGCCCGAAAAATCGCTCGCCGCCGCGGTCGACGCGCTGAAAACATTTTCGGATAAGTTCGGCGAGTACCCATACGAGAGCATGTCGAGCGTGGAAACGCAGTTTCTGCAGGGCGGCATGGAGTACCCGGGACTTGCGATGATTTCCGACGCGCTCGCGCCCGATATTTACCGCGAAGCGCTCGTCCACGAAACCGCGCATCAGTGGTGGTATGCCGCCGTCGGCAACGACGAAGTACGTTACCCGTGGCTGGACGAAGGACTTACCGAGTTTTCGACGAGCATTTTCTACCGCGAAAACCCGAGTTACGAAGTCGACTACGAAAAGCGCATCGCCGACGCGCTGGGTGCCTACGTTCTGTACTTCGACGCGTTCAAGACCGCCTCGTCCGATACTTCCATGACGCGCAAAGTGTGCGACTATGAAAGTCCGTTCGAGTATACGTATATGACCTATGTCAAGGGCGAACTCATGTTCGAGTCGCTCCGTAGCATAATCGGCGACGAAAAATTCTTTGCGGGGCTACGCGATTATTACGCGTCCTATAAGTTCAAAGTCGCAAAACCCGACGACCTTATCGGCTGTATGGAAAAGGCGGCAGGGCGCAATCTTAAGGGCTTTTTCGACAGTTGGACGGAAGGCAAGGTTGCGGACTTCGGCGGACTGGGCG
>CAKQVV010000043.1 GCA_934277845.1 uncultured Clostridia bacterium | reverse complement strand
GTACTGAAGCGCGTCGAGTACGTTCTCTACGACCTCAAAATCATGGACGGCGCGGCTTTTCGGAAGTATTGCGGCGCGGACAACGACGTGATTTTGAAAAACTATCGCACGCTGGCAAGGTCGGGAGTGCCGTTCGTGACGCGCGTGCCGCTTATACCGGGCGTGACGGACACGACGGAAAACCTGACGGCGATAGCGGAGTTTATGAAAGAAAACGGCACGGATTACGTCGAAACGCTGCCGTATAACAAAATGGCGGGAAGCAAGTACGCGCTGGTCGGGCGCGAGTACAACCCGAGTTTCGACGGCGAAAAAGCGGTGAACACGGGTGAGGAAATTTTCGCCGAGTACGGCATAAAAGCCGTTAAAATGTAATAAAAGGAGAAAGAAAATGACCGAAAGAGTACAAAATATGCTCAAAATCCTGAAAGAGCGCGAATACAGAAAACTCCGCGTCCCGGGCGGCGCGGACGTGACCAAAGAGATTAAAGAAACCGAGCCGCACGCGCGCAGGGCAAGACTTTTTCGGCTCGCGCTGGAAGCAGAAACGCCCGTACTCCGCGGCGCGGACGATATCATGGGATTCAACCGCCATGCCGCCGCCGTCCCGCACGACGATTTCATAATCGAGTGGGGCTTCGGCAACGTGATTATCGACTTTAAGAAAGCGCTTGCTGTCGGTCTGGACGGGATAAAAGCGGAAGCGGAAGAGCGGCTGAAAAGCGCGGCAGGGGAGTCGCGCGATTTCCTTGCGGCGGTCGCGGAATCGTTGTCCGCGTGCGACGGCATAATCGAAAAGTACCGCATAACAGCGGAACGCGACGGTAACGCGAAGTTTGCCGCCGCGCTGGCACGCGTGCCGAAAAAGGGCGCGCGCGACTATTACGAAGCGCTCGTCACGATCAGATTTCTTATGTACGCGCTGAGGCTGAACCGCAACGTCCACACGCCGCTGGGGCGATTCGATCAGTATATGAAACCGTATTACGACGCGTCGAAACAGCGCGGCGCGACGGACGACGAGATAAAAGAACTGACGGAATTGTTCTTTATCTCGCTCAACTTCGATACGGATACTTATCTGGGCGTGCAGACGGGCGACAACGGACAGAGCATGGTGCTGGGCGGCATGACGCCGGACGGCGACGACGGAACGAACGCGCTGACGGAAATCTGCCTTGCCGCGTCCGAAGAACTGATGCTTATCGATCCGAAAATCAACCTTCGGGTAAACGAAAAAACGCCGCTTTCCGTGTACGAGCGCGGCACGCGGCTGACGAAACAGGGCTTGGGTTTTCCGCAGTACATGAACGACGACGTGGTGATACCGGCGTTGATCGCGTGGGGCTATGACGAGCGCGACGCACGTGATTACGCGGTCGCGGCTTGCTGGGAGTTTATTATGTCTGGCAACGCCGCGGATATTCCCAACGCGGCAGTGCTTAATTTTCCGCTCGCCGTGGAAAAAGCGACCGCAAGACTCGACGAATATCGCGACTTCGACGAATTTTTCTCCGCGGTGAAATGCGAGATAAAAAGTCAGGTCGATGAGTTTACGCAACAGCACCTCGAGCATCTCGACTGTCCCGATCCCGATCCGTTCCTGTCGGCGTTTATCGGCGACTGCATTGCGCGCGGCAAGGACGTGCGCCGCGGCGGAGCGAAGTACAACAATTACGGCGCGCACGGAGCGGGGCTGTCAAACGCCGCCGACGCGGTTGCCGCCGTGAAAGTCAAGGTCTATGACGAAAAGTCGGTAACGCCGAAAGAACTTCTCGCCGCTTTGAAAGCGGATTTTACGGGATATCCCGAACTTCGCGGCGAACTTCTTGCCTGTCCGAAAGCCGGCAACAACGACGCGCTTCCCGACGGAATAATGCGCGCGCTCGCCTATGCGTTTGCGGACGCGCTGAAAGGCAAACGCACGCCGTTCGGCGGCGTGTGGCGCGCGGGAACGGGCAGCGCGATGGAATATATTTTCGCCGCGGAAAGAGTGGGTGCTACCGCCGACGGCAGGAAAGCGGGCGAGGTTTACGGCTGCAGTTTTTCGCCGTCGCTCACGGCGCGGATAAACGGACCGTTGTCCGCGGTGCAGTCGTTCACGAGTTTTGACCTGCGCCCCGTCTGCAACGGCGGACCGTTCACGATCGAGATCCACGACACGGTGTTTCGCAACGCCGAGGGCGAGAAAAAGACCGCCGCGCTGATCAAGGCGTTTATCGACCGCGGCGGGCACCAGATCCAGATCAACGCGATCAACCGCGACAGACTGCTTGACGCGCAGGCGAACCCCGAAAACTACCCGAATCTTATCGTCAGGGTATGGGGCTGGAGCGGATACTTTACCGAACTCGACAAAAAGTATCAGGACCACGTGATAAAACGCACGGAGTTTAATTTCGGCTGAAACGCGGAGAACCGCGCAAACGGTTGACATTTCGCGGCAAACCTGCTAATATAATAGCATCGTAAGGGAGTAGTCGGCTCCGGGAGTTATTAAATCTACATAATGAGTTCGCTCAGGTTTAATAGTAACGACGAGACTTACGCACGGGATAAGTGCGTCGGTTTCGTCTTTTTTTATGACCGGGCGGCGCGAATCCCGAAGATCCCCGCAAAAAAGGAAAGGGCGGGCGGACTTACTTGGCGAGAGGAGAGAGATATGGGCATTATCGATATATTACTGACTGGAGTGGGGCTGTCGATGGACACCGCCGCGATCGGCATGACCGACGGCATGAACGAGCCGAAGATGAAACTACCGAAAATCCTGCTTATCGCGCTGTTTTACGGCGTTGCGCAGGGGATAATGCCGCTTATCGGCTATTACGCCGGCTCGCTGTTTGCCGCGGCGGTGGCGAAAATCGCGCCGTGGCTTGCGCTGATTTTGCTCGGGTTTATCGGCGGCAAAATGATTTTCGAGGCAGTCCGCGCGTTCGGGAAGAAAAAGAACGGCGAAGAAACGGAAGAATCAAAGCCGTTGTCAATAGGCGCGATTGCGGCGCAGGCGATAGCGACCGCAATCGACGCGCTCGCGGTGGGAATAAGCCTCGTCGCGCTGGATAAAAGCGGCGCGCTCGCGGTGAATATCTTCGTTGCGGTATCGATGATCGCCGCCACGACTTTCGTTATCAGCCTCGTATCGGTGTTTATCGGCAAAAAATTCGGCGAACTTCTCTCCGACAAAGCCGAACTCGTCGGCGGCGTGATTTTGGTCGCAATCGGACTGAAAATCTTTATCGAAGGCATATTTTTTTAATCGTGGCTGTTTCCGGGGAGCGCGAAAAACCCGTGAAAAAAAATACGACGGGCGGACTTGACATTCAGGAAAAACCTGTGGTAAAATATAATTGACAAAACGTATCATATTAGGTACGTGGAACTTTTAACGCCGAATAACCTGCAAAAAAATGCGAAATACAGGCAAAAGGAGTTGACAAGGTATGACAAGTCTGCGACAATCATTAGCAAGCAAGCAAGCAAGCAAGCCGTAAGTCTGCCCTTTGGGGCGAATACATAGAACATTAACGCACTGCTGCATAGGCTAAACCTATGGGGCGGTGCGATTTTGCTTTTATAAGGAAAAAGCACAACATTTTTACAAAGGTTTTAGGTCGCACAAGCGACACGGAACATATCCCCCACAATAATTAAAAGGAGATACGATTATGACACACACAAAGGCGAATAAATCAAAGAAATTAGCGCTTATACTCGGTCTTACGATGTGCATTGCGCTTATGCTCGGCATAGCGTTTGCAAGCCCGACGAATACAGTATATGCGGCAGGAGGAACACCGGTAACGGAACTTACTGTTAGTGGGCTTACCGATGCCGACGTGCCACAGATAGGCAAAAATGCAACAATGCCTGCTCTTACGCTTAAAGAAAGTGGGCTTAAAATCAGTACGGTTTATTGGTTTTGTTTGAACACAAGAGAGTCGTTAAAAGATACCGACAAATTCGAGTCGGGATATACGTATGCATTGCGTTTGCAATACTCTGTTTTAGACGGCTATGAGGCTCAAATAACCGATTCTACAAAAATTAAACTTGATGGCGTTACAACTCCTTATACATTACAAATAGATCCAAGCAGTTATATAAACTTCATATTTAACGTGCTTGGCAACGAAGAGTTAAGTTTGGTGAACCCAGAGAGATTACAACTTGCTGACGGCTATGTCGGAGCATTCGCCACAACAGATTCAATACACGTCAAAGGCGGAAAATATCCATATCAATTTTCAAATATTCAATGTCCGACGTGGTTGCCATACGTAGTGACATTGGATAATGGAAACATGTGGAAAATTTCGTTTTACGGAAATCGTCCTACAACACCTACGCCTGCTCAGGTTTTAAGTTTCACTGTTACCGACGCTGACGGAAATTCAAAAACTTTCACAGGAACAACGGGCGGAACAAAAGAAAATCCCGGAGCAATTCAAGATATTGTTGTAAAGTATAATCTTCCTGACGTTGGAGCAACTTCGCCAACGCAGGCGGATTTACTATCTGCAATTAAATTGTCCGAAAACGTTGTTTGCACAGAAGCACGTGCTTATAAAACGAGTGAATACACTTCAACAACTCCGTTTACTTTTGAGAAGTGGGAGGAATATACTTTCAGTTTCAAATTGAAAACAACAAACGGAAAACTATTCGCAGGTTCTTCTCTTTTGAAAGGATACCTTGTAAGCAATAATAATTTTTCATATAGTGCAAGTTTTGGTAACGTTTCGGAAAACTCACTTGTTTTAGTCTTTAACGTAACCATGTATGGGGTAAGCGTTGCCGAGCAAGATAATTATAAGATAACGACGGAAACCTTGAAACATGCAAAAGTTGGCGTTCCGTATAATGAAAAAATAGAGTTTACAAAACCAGCAGGCGTTGCGGACTCGGATATCGAGATTAAGTGTTTGGATACACTTTACGGTTTGTCCGTAAATGCGAACGGGACAATTACAGGAATACCCGATAATAAAGTGTATTTTAATTGGGGTAGTACAATTACTCTTAGAGTGAGATACATATGCAAGGGGTATATATTAGATTCCAAAGAATACTCGCTTGTAATAGAAGGTTACACTCAAATATCTACGCCTTCAGGAAAAACCCTGAAATATAACGGAAATGAACAAATCGGCGTTGCGGAAGGCGAAGGATATACTCTTTCGGGAACATATAAAGCAACAGATATTGGATCATACAAAGCCACCGCAAAACTTAAACCGGGCTATGCTTGGGGCGCAGGAGCAATGTATTCTTTTGACGATAGAGAAATAACTTGGAAAATCGTTAAAGGAGATCGATCTGCACCGGCGGGAATCACCGTAGAAAATGCATCCGTAGAAGGAAAAAACGACGGTAAAATACTTGGCGTTACTACCGATATGGAATATAGACCATATAATGCAGGCTCATATACGACTTGTACAGGCTCAACAATCGAAAATCTTTATGCAGGCAAGTATGAAGTAAGATACAGGGAAAACACAAATTATAACCCAAGCGAGCCAGCCATTGTAGAAATAACAAATGAATTAGAAACAAGCGAATTCAAGATTTTGACTGCCTTTTTACCAAATGGTAAGTGTGGTGTGGAATACAATGCAAAAATCGAAGTATCGTGTCCGGGTGGCGATTCTACTAAAGTTGAAATTAAGAATTATAGCGAAACAGGCTATCAAGTTTGGGGGCTAAATCTTGCAAAAGACGGAACAATTAGCGGTGAACCCGACGATAGAGCATATGAATATGGGGGAAAGAATATTGAATGGAGAATAGAATATTACTACGATGGAGTTTTAAAAGATACTAAAAGTTATTTCCTTGACATAGACAGATATACCGTGCTTTCGTTTGTTTCGGGCAATCAAAATTTAATATATGATGGTAGCGAGCAAATCGGCGTCAGCGAAGGCGAAGGATATACCCTTACAGGCGTGACAAAAGCAACCGACGCAGGAAATTACGTTGCAATCGCAAAACTTAAACCGGGTTATAAATGGGGCGCCTCTCATACCTCTACTATGTTTGCAGATTATGACGTTCAATGGACAATAGCAAAAGCGGATAAAGGTGCACCTGTCGGCGTAAAAGGTGTGAATACTTCAAACGTTGGAGTAAGCGACGGCAAGATAACGGGCGTCACAACAGAAATGGAATATAGGGCTGACGGTGGCACTTATGCCGACTGTATGGGAGCGGAAATTACAGGACTTGCAAAAGGACAATATGAAGTAAGATATAAAGAGTCTAAAAACTACAAAGCAAGCGCACCTGTAATAATTACCATTGCCGAAAACGAAGTCATTACTTATACGGTTACCGTAACAAAAGGAACGGGTGGCGGTGAATATGAAGAAGGCGCAAGCGTTACCCTTAAAGCAAACGCTCCGGGTGTTGGCGAAAGATTTACAGGCTGGACTTTGATAGGAGCGTCTGTTGCAGACACAACACAGACCGAAATTACTTTCAATATGCCTGCAAATGCCGTAACCGCAACTGCAAATTATGAACTAATCACTTACAACGTCAACGTAGAAAAAGGAACTGCAACCCCTAACAAACCTGCACAAGGCGTTAAGGTTACTATCACGGCAAACGAGCCTGAAATAGGATATAAGTTTGATAGATGGACTACCGATTCTTCTGACGTATCGTTCTTGAATGCTACAAGCCAAGAAACTACCTTTACTATGCCTAACCACGACGTTACCGTTAGGGCAACATACGTAAAAGCGACCTATAATATTTCGGTTACCGATTGTGTGGCGAAAAAAGGCGAAGATACGGTGGGATATGCGTATTATGGCGACGTTATTAAAGTGACGGCAAACACCGCTCCTACGGGAAAAGTATTCGATACGTGGGTTGTAACAGGACTTGACACCACGGGTATGGATTTGACTAACCCTGAAATCACTTTCAATATGCCTGCAAACGTAGTTGAAATCAAAGCAACCTATGGCGAAGCGAAATATAACGTAAGCGTAACGGGTGGCACGGTAGATAAGGCAAAGGCAAAATATGGCGAAACGGTTACGATTACCGCAACCGTTCCTACCGGCAAGAAGTTTGTGGAATGGACTTCATCATCGGTTCTTGTATATGCCGACAAAACGAACGTAACTACCACCTTTACAATGCCTGCCGAAGACGTAACCGTTGAGGCAACGTTTGAAGACGAAGTGTATAGAATTACCGTCACGGACGGAACGGCAACTCCCGAAACGGCAACATATCAAACGGAAGTTACCGTAAAAGCAAACGAGCCTGATACCGATATGTATTTTGACAAGTGGGAAGTTACGGGACTTGACACGACGGATATGGATCTAACCAAAACGGAAATTAAGTTCCCAATGCCGGCAGGCAACGTGACCTTTAAGGCAACCTACTTGTCTGTTACAAAGTATGAAATAGTTATTGTGGACGGCACGAAAGACAAATCCCCTGCAAAAGCTGGTGAAACCATTACCATAACCGCAAAGGGCGCACCAACAGGAAAGGTCTTTGACAAATGGACTTGCGAAACGGCGGGAGTTACGATTGAGTTTGCAAGCGCAACAAGTTCTACAACAACCTTTGTAATGCCTGCAAGAGAGATTGAAATCAAAGCGCATTTCAGAAATGTAGGCGATGCTCCGTCTATTGAAATCAAAGTCAACGGTGGAACAGGCGCAGGAGTTGTTAAAAAAGGCGAAAGCATAACCGTTACCGCAAATGATCCGGCAGAAGGCAAAGTATTCAAAGGCTGGCAGGACGAAAGCGGAGAAATCGTCAGCACCGAAAAGAGTTATAAATTTACAGTATCGGAAGAAAAAACCCTTACGGCTGTATATGGAGATAAGCCTTCGGGCGGTGGCGAAATCACTCCGCCTGCTAAAAAGGACGGACTTTCGGGCGGACAGATTGCAGGTATCGTAATCGGCTCGGTGCTGCTTGCAGGAATCGGCGGATTTGCAATCTTCTGGTTCGCAGTCAAGAAAAAGACTTTTGCAGACTTGGGAGTAGCATTGAAGAAAGGCTTTACGGCAATCGGCAACTTCTTCAAAACTCTCGGAGCAAAAATCAAAGCATTGTTCACCAAAAAGAAATAAGCCGCGGTAATTAAGCGAAATCACGCGGTAAAAAGAGTCCGGCTTTTCGGTCGGGCTCTTTTCGTGTCTCTTGGGGGGACAATTACGCCATTAGATTTTCAGCCGCGCAACCCAGATGTCCGTGCCGCCGAACGAGCCGCCGACGTCCCTGGAAACGCCGCGCGATTCCGCCGCGACGAAAAACAGGTCGCCCGAGCAGGCTAGGAGCGGATTGCGTTCGTTTTTCGAGCCGAATCGCAAAAAGCACGAGCCGCGACTGCCGACCACGCCCAGTCCGTCGCCGCACTCGCCGGCGAACAAGCCCCAGCCGTTGCCGGCGATATAATCTGTCGCGCGCGAAAAATCGCCGATCGCGGACAGGCTTTTCCGGGAGGAAAACGAGGGATCGCAAGCGAGCGAAACGGACGCGTTACCGCCGAAAAAGCCGACGTAATACACGCCGTCGCAATAGTTCAGAATGGCGGAATCGGGGCTTGACGCGCCCTGAAACACGACCGTTTTTTTATTGAAATCGCTGCTCAGCAGCATCACCGCGCCGTCGCCGCCCTCGTAAATCACGGCCATTGCCCAGCCGTCCGGTACCGGCGCGACCGCCGCCGCGCGGTAAGCCCCGCCCTTGTCGATATATGTAATCTTCGGCTCGTCGGCGGTTAAACCGCATTGCGCCGCGCCCGCGTGACGGCTCAGGTCCGATACCGCGTTGAAGAACACGGTAAAAGTTTCGCCCGCTTTGAACACGTCGACGAACTCCAGCGAGTAGGGCGACGAGATCATGCGTTCGCACGTCGGGTTCAGCGAAAAGTCGAACGTCCGCAACAGCAGTTTTTTCTTGGCGAGCGGCGAGTGCGTTACGCTCGTTATCAAAACGTACCCGTCGTCGGTCAGTCTCAGCGCCGAAAATTCGCCGTCGGTTTCGGGCGCGGCGGTTTTGATTTCGCCGCATGTGTCCATTAGCGCGAGAGAAACGCCGTTGTCGCCGCAAAGAGCCAGCAAAAAACCGCCCTCGGCAAGCGTTACGCCCGCGATTTTGCGGTCGGACGGGCGAAAAAACGCGATTGTGTTAAGGTCGGTATCGAGTACGCCGACGAACGCGCCTGTGCCGCCGACCGCGTCGAAATCGCCGGACGCGGTGTTGCCGAAAACGTAAACGCGGTCGCCGATCGCAACGATATCGACAAGCCGCTCGTCGTCGCTTCCGCCGAGGTTGGTTTCCAGGTCGATTGAATCCGACAGCGACAGCCGCGCCTGACGGACGGCAGAGTATTCGGTTTCGGGCGCGGACGATGGCAGAACGTCGTCGGCGTTTGCCTGCGGTTCGTTACCGGCAGGGTAAAGCGATCTGCCGCCCAGCGCGAATTGCACGCCGATGGCGATGATCAGTACGATTAACACCAGATCCAGCAAAAGTATCAGCCGGACCTGCGCTTTGTTCAGGTTCATTTTTACATTTCCTCCGTTATTCGTCGCGGTTGCGATGCCCGCAAAAACAAATCACGGAATAATTGTAGCACAACGGACGGGCGGCGGCTTGTCGGCGGCAAAACTTGCGCTTTATCGCGCTTATTCGGCGTAACGCGTCAGGATTTTCGCAATAGCGGCGGTTCCGTCGATCGGTTTCAGTCTTTTGCAGGCGTCGGCAAGTTCGGATTTATGGTCGCAGACTTCGGTTATTGCCGCGCTAAGGGCGTCGGGCGAGAGTTTTTCCTGCGGCAAAACCCGCTTCGCGCCGCGGCTTTCAAAGTACCGCGCGTTGTCGATCTGGTCGCCGCGCGAATTGCCTTTCGGGAGCGGCACGATCAGCGACGGCAACCCGAGCGCCGCCAGTTCGAACAGCGTGTTTGCCCCGCCGCGCGAGAGTACCGCGTCGGCAGCCGCGAAAAAATCGGGCATGTTTCCGGCAAATTCTTTCTCGAAGTAACCGGGTATTTTCGTCCCGGACAGATTGCCGCGCCCCGTAAGGTGAGCCACGTCGAATTTCGTCGTCAGCGCCGGGAGTGCGGCGAGCACCGCTTCGTTCAGAGCCTTCGCGCCCAGCGATCCGCCGGTTACGAGCAGTACGGGTTTAAGCCCCGTAAACCCGCATTCGCATAGAGCCTTCGTTTTGTCGCCGCGATAGATTTCCCTTCGCAGCGGCGCGCCCACGCATTTTGCGCCCTTGATCCCGGCGTCGAACGACGTGAGAAACCCGGTGCATTTTCTTGCGGCAAGTCTGTTCGCAAGCCCCGGCGTAAGGTCGCTTTCGTGCAGGATTACCGGAATTTTTCCTGCGGCAAGGCACACGGGGAGCGCGACGAAACCGCCTTTCGAGAATATAACCGACGGCTGAATTTCCCTGATCAGCCGCCTTGCCGCGTTCACGCTTTTTGCCAGCCGGAACGGGATAAGCAGGTTTTTCGGCGTCGGCGACCGCACGAGTTTGACGCATGGTATTTCATGGTAAATTATGTTCGTATATGGCGATAAAAGCCGCTTTTCCATGCCGCCGACCGAGCCGATATAATGGATCTCGAAATGTCGGCTCAGATACGGCAAAAGCGCGAGGTTGGGAGTGACGTGCCCCGCCGTTCCGCCGCCCGTGAGTATTATTTTTTTCATTGACTTATTCTCCGTATTCCTGTATAATCGTAATATATGCATGGCGTCGGGATTCTATTTGCGCATCGGGCAAAAACTCCCGCGCCGGAATTAAATCGGAGGGTAAAAATGAAAAGAGAAGAGTTTACCGCGTTCGACGGCAAGAAAATCGCGATCGCGATCTGGGACGAGGTGGAAAACCCGAAAGCCGTCGTGCAGTTGGTCCACGGCATGGCAGAGCATATCGCGCGTTACGACGAGTTCGCCCGCTATCTTAACTCGCGCGGATATATCGTCGAGGGCGACGACCACCGCGCCCACGGACTTACCGACAAGGACGCGTTGGGACTTGCGGGAGAAGGCGATCTTTTCGAGAACACCGTCCGCGACGAACGCGACCTGACCGCAATGCTGACAGAGCGTTACGGACTGCCCGTGATACTTTTCGGGCACAGTTACGGCTCGTTTTTGTCCCAGCGTTATCTCTCGATCGATCCGCGCCCCCTGAAAGCGGCAGTACTTTGCGGCAGCGCGTTCATGACGGGCGCGCCCGTGAATTTCGGACACATGATCGCAAAACGCAAAGTGAAGAAGCACCGCGACGAGAAGGGAGAACTTTTCGCGTCGCTCACGTTCGGCGGCTACGACAAGAAGTTCGGCGAAGGCGCGGGCGGCTGGCTGAACCGCGACAAAGCGGAAGTCGACAAGTACAACGCCGATCCGCTTTGCAATTTCACCTGCTCGAACGGCTTTTATTACCGGTTTTTCCGCGGCTTGAAGGCGATAAAAAAGGCAAAACACGAAAACCTCGCGCCCGATTTTCCGCTGATGATAATTTCCGGCTCGGACGATATGGTGGGCGGCAGAGGCAAACTCGTCAAAAAACTGTATAGACGCTATCAAAAACTGGGACTTAACCCCGGACTCAAACTCTACGAGGGCGGCAGACACGAGATCTTAAACGAACTCAACCGCGCCGAAGTATACGCCGACGTTGCCGACTTCTTCGATACGGTTATGGAAAAGTAGGGTAGTTATAACGAAATATATCGAGAAAACGACACCTTCCTTGTGCAAAGTGAGGTGCCGTTTTTTATAAAAGCAGCAAAGGAATTGTTTTTAATAACGCTCGATTTGTCCGTTTTATCCCTGTTGTTTATAATTATACGCAAATTATGTATAATTATGCAATATTTGAACGGTATTGCGC
>CAKQVV010000042.1 GCA_934277845.1 uncultured Clostridia bacterium | reverse complement strand
AAGTTAAATAGTGGCTCGAATTATGAAAGTATACAAGGAATATACGAAGACGTATGTAAACTTGCCGTTCTTTCGGGTATTGAAATAGATAAGGCAAAACGCGCCTACGATAAAATTAGCGTATCAAAAGAAATCAAGAAGATAGCGAATAAGCATAACGTTGTCTCTCCCGAATTTTTCAAAGAGATTGATTTTGGTTATGGCATAAAAGAACGGAAATACGTATTTTATAAAGCTCCAATGGAATATGTTTATAAGAGCGTTAAAGATATCGATTATCGTAAAGGCAAAGAGAAAGAAATAGAATACCGAGCGATTTCCGATATGTTAAAAGAGCCTGCGCCGAAATCCACGTCCACCGTTTACGAGTATAGAGATAAAATCGTTTCTATTAGTAAAGAGTATAAAGAGAAATTAGACTTTTTGTATAGTGAACTTAGGCGTGCGGACGATGATGAAAAGGACTATCTTTACGCAAAGATTAAGCGAACGAAAGACAAGCGTAATAAACAAGTGAAAGAACTGCTTTCGGAAGAATACGTTTTATACCTGGTTATAAAAGATTACGAAAAAGAAGAACGGGAAAATTGGCATATTTATGCACCGCTGCTGGAAAACGAACTTTTTAAGAAAATGTTAAAAGCAAGCAAAGAAAAAATGCCGCAGGTCATTCAAAAAGACGACGGCGAATATGATTTATACGGACTAAAATTCACAAAAATCAATTAAAACTCCATAATTATCACCTTTTATAGAATTCTACCCATTATATTATAATATAATGGGTAATTTTTTTGCAGTAGTTCTCGTTATGCTCACCCTATCGGACAAGGGTGCAGACTTAATCTATTTTACGGAGGATTTGCCGATGGCAAAAACGGAACAGATTACTACAAAAACTAAAATCGCAGGTTACGAAAAAGAAGTCGCGCAATTAGAGCAGTTGAAAGATTTTCTGCATAACGCGGCAAAATATGCGGATTGCGGCGTACATATTCCAAAAGGCGTTCTGCTTTACGGTTATCCAGGCGTCGGAAAAACCGTAATGGCAAAATCGATTGCCGATGAAAATATCAACATAATCGAATTGCGTGCGGCGGATTGCACAAGAGATAATTCGGAAGAATTTATTCAGGAAGCGTTTGCGCAGGCAAAGAAAATGAAACCGTGTCTTTTATTGATTGACGAATTCGATAAAATTGCAGGACTCCGCGACGAGTATTATATTGCAATGAACGACAAAGCGATGAAAATTCTCCTTCAGGAACTCGATTCGTTAAAAGACGAGAACGGCGTGTTGGTCGTTGCAACCTGTAATGATATTCGCAGACTTGGTCCGGCGCTCGTGCGTTCCGGAAGATTTGACAGAATTTTCGAAATCGGATTACCGTCACTTGACGACAGAAAGAAAATTTTAAGTCTGTATTTCGACAGAATAAAAATGCCGAAAAGTCTTGACGTGGATTACGTTGCAAGAGTAACTTCTGGATATTCCGGGGCGCAACTCGAATGTCTTGTGAACGAATCCGGTATTCTCGCTATCGAAAGAAAACAATTGGTTATCGACTTCGACTGTTTTCAAACAGCCATGAATCGTCTAGCTTTTCACGGCGTTGAAGGCGAAATTAAAGACAGCGAAAAACATTTGGTGGCAGTACACGAAGCGGGGCACGCGATTGTGGCGTTATACTTAAAACCGGACAAGGTGTCGACTGCAACGATCATTCCTCAAGGGCAATCGAAAGGACATACCCGTATGATTTACGACGAGGAGATATGCTGCTCCGAAAACAACGACGGCATAGACGACGTTGCAATTGCTCTCGGCGGAAGAGTAGCCGAAATAATAGAGTTCGGCGAGGCTTCGTGCGGATGCTCAAACGATATGAGGCAAGCGATAATGAGCCTTGATTTTATGATAACGGAAGGCGGGAAATTCGGTTATGAATACTTGCTTGATTATTCTCGGCGCGGAGTAATTTCGGATTCGCAAGGCGAAAAAGTGGTTGCAAAACGCGTTGAGATATTGAACGAAACGCACGAAAAAGTTAAAAATATTATTTCGGAGCATAAAGGGGTATTCGATAAAATTGTAGAAGCGTTAGAAACAAAACATCTGTTAAGCCGCGAAGAACTGTTGAAAATGGTGGCTTAATCAATGTGCCGGCGGGCTTATAAAGAGCCTGCCGGCTTTCACTTATAAAGTGGCACAATTATTTTTCGGGAGAATACAAATGAAAAATTATATTTATTGTACAACCACTGCAAAAGGAGAACAAACCTTTTGCTTAATGGCGCAAGGAACAAAATACTTTCTCTTTGTGCAAGCATATAGAAGAAGCAACAAAGAAGTTTTTGAACAAGGAATTTCTTTATACGATTTAAGAAAACTTAAAAAGCATTGTAGTTATAGCGTAAGGCATACTGCAGAAAAGTTGCCCGTTTATATTCGATATATTGAGCAGGAATACGGCGTTTTAATCATGGAAAAAACAAAACGTAAAAATTTAAATCGTCAAGACAAGAAGCGATTTTGGGATGATGATTATTTTAATGGGGAGACGGCGTAAATGATAGGTGCAATTATAGGCGATATCGTTGGCAGCAGGTTTAAATTTAAGGAACATTATGGAAAAGATTTTGCGTTGTTTGCCGACGGGTGTCGATTTACGGATGATACTTTAATGACTCTTGCAGTGGCAAGAGCGTTGCTACTTAGTAAAAGTAATTACGATGATTTGAGCGAATTAACCGTTCAGGTTATGAAAGATATAGCAAAGCCCTACCCTCGAATCGGGTGGGGAAATATGTTTTATAAATGGTTGTTTGAAAAAAGCAAACCTTATTATAGTTACGGAAACGGTGCCGGAATGCGAATAAGCCCCGTCGGCTGGGTTGCGGAATCGGAAGAGGAAGTGAAAAATCTCTCAAGAAAGGTTACGGTAATTTCGCATAATCATCCAGACGGGATAAAAGGTGCGGAAGCCGTCGCATTGGCGGTGTATCTTGCAAGAACAGGCAAAGATAAGGGTTATATTCGTGAAAAAATGAGCGAATATTATCCAAAGTTAAAAGATAAAAACTTTGCTATTAAATGGTTGATGAGAAATTACGGTTATGACGATTGGGGAACTTGGGTGACTTGTGAAGGAAGTATTCCGCACGCTATCGTTGCGTTTTTAGACGGGGAAAACTTTGAAGACGTAATTCGCAACACCGTTGGTATCGGTGGGGATTCTGATACAATCGGCGCGATGGCAGGAAGCATTGCCGAAGCATATTACGGTGTGCCTTACGAATCAGAAGAAAAAGCTTTAAGATATTTGCCTGAAGATTTACAAGGCTTATACCACGCGTTCAGAACAATTAAAAAAGAGAGAGTTGTCAGATAAAAATCAAAGCCGTAAAAATCAAAGTTAATTACATGATAACTCAAATTGTCAAATAAGACAACTAAACGGTTGATTTTTGACAATAGCTCTGTTAATCTATTGTTGTAAGCGGAGGTAAACTATGGATATTCAACAAAGAATAGACGAATTGATGAAACAAAACAATATTGATACATACATAACTTTATTGCGTAAAATTTTTAAGTGTTCGGTGCGCGACGAATCAAAAACAGACGTTCAATGGGCAACGAATCAAAAATCTAATTTTACGAACATGCTAAAAGGGAAACGTACATTTACGGTGGAAATGATTTTAGGGTTGGAACATGTTTTACACACTTCTATGGACAGTATAATAAACAACCTACCCTATAATGAACGATATCAACCGAGAGGGTTGGAATATACCGTAGCGTGCGGCGACTTTAGCGAGTATCTGAAACTTGACGGAGAAACGGACGATGAAGCCGTAAATATTTTAATGAATACAGACGAATACAATAAAAGTTTACTCGATTATATTATTAAATATCGCTCTGCAAACGGCATTCGTTTTCTATGCGAAAAGCATAATTTTTTCTTTAATCCGATGAACAACATGTTCTATGTCGATTCTTCAATGCCGATAATTTGTGGGAATTACGACTCGGCGCCGATGGAAATAGCAAAATTACTTGCGGAAAAAGAAGAGACAGATTTATTTATAGAAGTATTTGATCCTTTTTATGAAATAAGTCGCTATGTGGATACGGACAGATATTTATACAATAAAAAGGAATTTGTCCGAACTGTTTTAACGTCGGGAAAAGTACTGCAAAAAATGTTATCAAGTAAAGAGATACCTATAAAAGACGCTAATAGGGGGTTGGTTTCGTACGGCTACGATTTCGATGACGTGAGTTTTATAAATCCGCTGCTAATGTTGCTGTTGCAAGAAGCGGTGAATCAAGGCAATTATACATATATAAAACAAATTGTAGACTTCGGACGCGATTTTAACAAAAAGCAATTGCAGTTTATACATGAACGTCTATCGGAAAAACAGTTGAAAAATATCCGCGTGGACGATATCGGTTATTTATCGGACGGAAGAACAAAAATCGGGAATTTACTTGTTTACGACGAACCGATCGACCCCACCCTTCCCGATCGGATAAAAATTTTATTAAACGAGTTGACGGATCAAAAAGAGGAGTTGGAACTTCTTCCCGAAATCGATTACGACGGCGGAGTTCATAAGAGCTTTAAGATAGTAGATAACAAGTACGTATTGAAAAAATCTTCAAATAATCCGGTTGAGTACGAGATGCTGCGATATATGGGAAGTAAAGGTTTTTCAAAAGTTCCCGAATTTTACGAAACGAAAGACGGAGTAGATAGATTCGGTTATATCCAAGGTGAAACGTTCAAATACAAGCAAGGAAGAACTAACGAAAAATTAAACTCTTTGATCTGTTTTCTGAAAGAATTTCATGGTATATGCGTACAAAAATTAGGTAAAGGACAAGTGTATCTGCACGGTAAATACGATAACGAGGATATTGTATACGACGGCGAAAACGTAAAGGCGGTTATCAATTGGGATAATTGCTATATAGGAAACCCCTATGAAGATTTAGTTGAAATTATATTTGAATGGACAGATATAAGCAGTTATATCAGGCGTAACGATCATGTATTGCGATCTATCCGAAAAATTTTAAAAATTTATTGCGGCGATGAAACTTCCGAAAGCGATTTTGCGCAAATCATGAAAGACTGTCTGGAAAAGAAACTTGAAAGAATAGATAAATCGGCAAATAATTACAGTTGGTGGTATGAAACGATTAAACACGCAGAAACG
This sequence comes from uncultured Clostridia bacterium, assembly GCA_934277845.1. Classification (GTDB taxonomy): domain Bacteria; phylum Bacillota; class Clostridia; order Christensenellales; family Pumilibacteraceae; genus UBA10677. The sequence goes on along the minus strand of CAKQVV010000042.1, from coordinate 6,792 downwards.
TTTGTCGATTTATATGAGGACAAGTTAAATAATTTTTAATTACAAAGGGGTAAAATATGAAAATTAAAAAAATTATTTCTATGTTATTATGCGCATCATTGTGCATGACTGTATCGTTTATGACTGCCGCTTGCATCGAAACAAAAGTCGCAACCGAAACGGTAACGGTTACGGATATGCTCGGAGAAACGATAACGATAAAGAAAAATCCTAAAAAAGTCGCCTGTGCTTCGAGGACGACGTATGATCTTTTGATAGCGTTCGGTCTCGGCGATTGTATCGACGGCGTATATTACGCACTGCTCGAAAACGAGTGGGCGACGGTTTTCGATGAAAAAGCGAACGAAAGATATTCGCTTGCTTATGAAGAAAGTTATGAAACGTATATTGCGCGAGGCGTCGACATAGTTTTTGCACCCGAAAAATACGTGTCAGACGGATTGAAAGAACACGGAATCAAGGCCTTGAACGTAAGTTTATACGGCAATCCCGATTTTGGCGGTTACGTGTATTTCTTTGCCAATCTGGTAAAACAAATCTGGGATAGCGAGGAAATAACAAGAAGGGTTGATTCATGGAAAGCAAAAATGCAATCGACGATTGAGGAAATTCAATCCGAACTTGCAAAACATGATGGCAAACAACGGACCGTATATTACGTGCGAGGCGATAAAAATAAGGGCGTAGGATACACTGATCAGGCTGGTTCGTTTACCGAATACGCTTATAAAGTATTGGGAATGAAGCCGTTGAACGATCGATTCAAATCGAACAGACCGTCGGCGGAAGAAATATGCGCTCAAAATCCCGACGTCTTTGTCGTCGGAGGAATATATCAAAGAAAATTGATCAACGCTTTACAAGAAGAACCGTATAAGCATCTCGACGCAGTGAAAAATAATCGGATTTTCAACATTCCGATCGGACTTACGATGTTTGAACAGTTATCCGTGTTTTCTCCCGTTTTTCTTTGCGATCAGGCAAATAAACTTTATCCCGAATATTTTGATTACGACGTCAAAAAGCAAATTTGGGATTTGAGTAAAGAATTTTTCGGCGCAGAACTTACGGATTCGGAAGCTCAGAACATGCTCGACGGTTTAAGCAGGGAGGGAAATTCTCTTGTCTGATCGAATGAAACAGAAAATGACGGGCGTATATTTTACGCTCGTCGGCATAACTCTTATTATTATATTTGTTTTGGCGTTAACAGTCGGAAGATATAAAATTTCTGTGGTCGATTTTTTCAAAATGTTGTTTGGCGGCGAAGGCTATGAAATAGAATGCAGCGTTGTGCTGAACTTGCGTCTGCCGAGAACGATTATTGCCGCACTGACGGGAACGGCGTTGAGCGTTTCAGGCTTATTATATCAGGAAACTTTTCAAAACAGATTAGTTTCACCGGATTTACTCGGAGTATCTTCCGGTGCGGGCGTCGGTGCGGCTTTGGCTATCGTTATCGGAACATCATCTGTTTTTGTAAGTTTTTCCGCCTTTATCTTCGGGATTTTTACGGTGCTTGCAACTACTTTTGTCGCAAAGTCTTTCAAAAATAAATCATCGATGGCATTAACTCTTTCGGGAATTATCGTCGGCGGATTTATGGGAGCGTTGTTATCTTTCATTAAATATCTTGCAGATGCGGAAACCACCCTTGCAAGCATAACTTTTTGGCTGATGGGTTCTTTTGAACAATCTACCATGGCGGACGTTTACGTTTTGTTACCCATTGTCATAATTTGTTCTATCGTTATCTTATCAATCGGTTGGCGAGTTAACATTGTCGCTTTAGGGCGAGAAGAAGCGCAAACAAAAGGAATAAATTACAGACTTTACAGGGCGATAATTATTATCGTGGCTACCCTCCTTACCGCAAGTTCCGTTGCTTTCTCCGGTACCATCGGTTGGATAGGGCTGGTAGTGCCGCATATAGTAAGGCTGACGGTAGGGAGAGATACGAAAAAAGCAATTCCCATGTGCATGCTGTTCGGGGCAACGTTTATGATAATAGCAGATATTATATCTCGCGTGTTTACGGCTGCCGAAGTTCCGTTATCGGCGGTAACGGGATTTTTCGGTACAATCGTTTTCATTGTATTGTTATTTGTAAGGAGGGATTCGATCCGTGAAAACGATTGATGTAAAAAACATGTCTTTCAGGTATCGAAAGAAGGACCGTCCGGTATTAAACGACGTGAGTTTTTCTTGCGAAAAAGGCACGGTTAACGTTTTGATCGGTCTGAACGGATCTGGAAAAACGACTCTCATAAAAATCATTGCCGGCTTGTTGGAAAACTATAGCGGAGAGGTAATCGTTGAAGATGAAAACTTACAATCTCTATCTATAAGCGAGCGCTCGAAGAAAATGGCTTATGTTTCGCAAAAATCTGGATTTATCGATGATTTTTCGGTAGAGGAATACTTATTGTTCGGTACGGTGAACAATATGAAGTTTTATCAGTCCCCGAAGGATGAAGAAAAAAGAAACGTATTAAATTGTGCAATGCAGTTCGGAATTACTCGTCTACTTGATAAAAAGTTGTCCGAAATAAGCGGCGGTGAAAGACAAATTGTTGCTATTTGCGCGGCGATTGTTCAGAATACAAACCTAATTGTGTTGGATGAGCCGACATCGGCGCTCGATATTAAAAATCAACACGCCGTTCTTTCTATAATCAAGAAAATTGCGAAAGAGCAAGAAAAAACTTTTATTTTATCTTCGCACAATCCTAATCACGCGTTATATTTAGACAGCAACGTATTGTTACTCAAAAACGGGACGATCGTTACGCAAGGACAAGCCGACGATATTGTAAATGTTGAAACGTTAAAAACAATATACGGCGAAGATATTTGCTACGCTTCGGATTTGGAATATAAAGAAATATCTTTTAAGGATTGATAAAGAGAGAGTAAGAAATGAAATATTTATCATTCGATATCGAATGTTGCGACGGTCGACATATCTGCGAATTCGGGTATGTAGTGGTAGATGAAAAATTTAATGTTTTGGAAAGAGATTGTATTACGATGAATCCGGAATATAAATTCGCTCTTACGGGCAGAGAGCATGAAAAAGACATTTTACTTGCCTACCCCGAAGAAATTTATTATAATAGTCCGACTTTCGATTATTATTACACAAAAATCAAAGATCTTTTAACTATGCCCGATTGTAAGATTATAGGATTTTCGCTTTATCATGACTCGGCTTTTTTGGCTACGGCTTGTGAACATTACGACAGAGAGCCGATAAAATTTGAATATTACGATTTTCAGAAACTTTATCAAGGTTATATGAAATCGAAAAAAAGTGCTTCTGTTGAGAGTATGACAAAAGAACTTGGCATAACAGACATAAAATTACATAAAAGCGATGACGACGCGTGGGCGGTAATCAGAGGCTTACAGGTTATTGGCGAAAAAGAAAAAATATCGCTTGTCGACACAGTTAATTTATTAAAAAAATGCAATAACGATTATCATGCGGAGCAAGCAATCGAGCGCAATCGTACGTTGGTAGAAAAAGCCAAAAACGGTAATATTTCGGCTCAAAATAAAATAATGAAAGGTTTTATTCATAAACTAAAAATAAAGAATTTGAATAAAAACGATGATTTTACAGGAAAAAACATCTGTATAAGTTCCGATTTTCAAAAAGCGCATTTTAATGAATTTCTTGGTATAATTCAACGTTTATACGAATACGGCGCAAATTATACTGGAAAAGCGAGCGAATGTGATGTTTTTATTGAATATCAGAAATCGGGAATTGAAGATCCGAGATATTTAAGCGTGATGATGGCAATAGAAACCGAAAATAGATATATACGAATTTTATCTTTGAATGAGGGGCTTAAAGCGCTAAACTTGGTATTGGAAAATTTAAGTAAAATCGATCATGTAAACGGAAAGGCTTACATAGAAAGAAATAAACAACGCAAGGAAAAAGGAAGAATACATAATTTTATCGATAAAACAAATATACCTACAACGATAGGAGATATTCTTAAATCGAAAGGTGTAAATTTTTAATACTTTACAAAAAGCACTCTGTATGAGAATTTTCAAATACGGAGTGCTTTTATTTTGGAAACATATAAGGGGGATTCAGTGAAAAATTATCGTTTGAATAATCCGCCGTAGGCGGAGAAAAACTTTGTTACGAAACAAGAGAAAAATATAACAATTCAGACAAAGTGTAGCCCACTATACTTCGATTCCGAAGTAGTGGGCTCTGCGAGGCTGTGAGTCCATAGAAATAAACGGTCGGCAGAGAAGATTTCTACACACTTTGCCTGAGAAAAAATTACAAATTTAAGGAGGAAAACCACCATTTCATTTATCGTATGTCATATGCAAAAATTTCATATACGAAAGGGCAGCACGAAGCAATAGTGAGTGAAGAAATTTGGGAAAAAGCTCATTCAAAAAGAGTAAATACCGGAGTTAAATTTGCATCTAAATCGGGACAGGATCAAGCGTATTTGCTCACGGGCATAGTGAAATGCCCTAAATGCGTAAGCAGCATGTATGCCAACAGAATACGGTGGACAAAAAAGGACGGCACGGAAAAAGAAGTAATGTACTATTCTTGCAGTCGCAACAAACAAGAGCGCGGGCATTACTGCGATTAAGCGCAAACCTTAAAAAAACGGATATCGAGCCGCTCGTTATAGAGTTTATCAAGGATTTGGTGCAGGACGAGCACTTTGCCATCGAGATAAAAAAGAAGATAGGTTTGCAAGTCGATACTACGAAAATCGATACGGAAATAAGCAACTACGAAAGTAAGTTAAAGGAGGTGGAATTAAACAAAGCGAGATTGGAGCGTGAAATCGACTCGTTGCCGATAGATACTACGCACCGTGAAAGAAAATTGCACGATATGACTTTAAGACTTGACGCTTTATACGATACGATTGCGGAAATCGAAGAAAAAGTCGAAGATGCGAAACTTAGTAGAAAGTCGGTGGAAGCGGAATTCATCACGATGGAAAATATTTATAAAATTTTGCAACACTTCGGGGAATTATATGATATAATCAGTGATGAGGAAAAGAAAGAGTTGATTGCGACTTTGGTCAAAGAAATTCAAATTTATCCCGAAGGTGAGAGCGAAATGCCCTTAAAATCAATGAAATTCAACTTTCCTGTGTATAAAGACGGGAAAGAAGTGCGGGAAATCTTTTTGAATAACAATACAAACGTCGAAACGCTTGTGGTTTTGACGAAAGTAAATTAAAGTAAATTGAAGTTTTCGGCACTCGGCAATTATTCGATAAAATAATATAATTTTAAAATTTATGGTCACTTTTACTCACGCAATTATCAGCGAAACAGGCGAATGTTATAAAATTTTAGACGAAGGGCGTAAGTTTCAGAAAGCGCAAGGTTTTACGCAGTGGACGGACGCTTATCCGAATCGCGAAACGGTTAAAAACGACGTAGAAGAGTCGGTCGGCTACGCTATAAAAGTTGACGGTAAAATCGCGGGGTATTGTTGCTTGCGCTTTGACGGTGAACCTGCGTATAAAAATATTGACGGAAAGTGGAGTTATAACGAGCCTTACGCCGTAGTGCACAGGTTAGCGTTTTCGTCCGCCTTTCGCGGAATAGGCTTATCGGGCGAAACTTGGAGATTGATCGGCGAATTTTGTTTACGGAACAAAGTTGATTATATCCGCGTGGATACGGGGCTTGAAAACAAAATTATGCAACACGTTCTGGAAAAAAACGGGTTTAAAAAGTGCGGAACTATTTGCTATTACGGCGCGGACACAGGGATAAGATACGCCTATGATAAGAAACTATAATTGTTTGCCCGCGCTTAAATTCTTGTTGGCAAAGGGACTAAAAATCAGGCATATTTAACTAAAATCAGAAACACGAATATGAAATACTTAGAACTTACTGTAACTACCACGTCGGAGGCAAGCGAACTCGTTGCCGATAAGTTGTGGGAATATACCGGTCACGGCGTTTCGGTTGCCGACGGTAAGGATATAATCGACCTCATCGAAAACCGCCGCCAGACGTGGGACTATATGGACGACGGCGTTTTGGCGGGCGTTAATTCGGCAACCTTCGTTAAATGTTATATTGATTTAGCGGGGGCGGATAAAGTTTCCGCCGAAATCGAAAAATCACTTACAGACCTTAAAAATTCGGCTAAAGATTATTTTAACTTCGGCACGCTTGAAATAACTAAGCGCATAGTTGACGGCGATGATTGGATTGAAGTATGGCGCAAGCATTATAAACCTATTCCCATAAAAAACGTTGTTATTTGCCCCGAATGGATAAATTATGAACCAAAGCGCGGCGAAAGGGTAGTGCGGATCGACAGTAACATGGCGTTCGGCACGGGTGAACATGAAACGACCTCGATGTGCGTCGAATTTTTGTGCGATTTAATTAAGGGGGGTGAAAAGGTCGTTGACGTCGGCACCGGTTCCGGTATTTTAGGCATAACCGCGCTTATTCTCGGCGCAAAATCCGCCGTTATGACGGATATCGACCCCGTTGCCGTTCAAACCGCAAAACGCAATGCGGAACTAAACGGCGTTAAAGACCGCGCGCTTATAACCTTAGATAATTTGCTCGATAAAAGCGAAGGAGTGGGCGATATAGTGGTTGCGAACATCACTGCCGACGTTTTGAGCGTGCTCGTCGTAGATTTAAAAAGTCACGTAAACGCGGGCGGTAAAGTTATTTTAAGCGGCATATTGCGCGAAAAAGCGGAGGATTTAAACGCCTTGTATGTGAAAAACGGATATAAAACGCTTAAAT
>CAKQVV010000041.1 GCA_934277845.1 uncultured Clostridia bacterium | reverse complement strand
ATATCATATCATGTTTTTACTTTTTTTCAACAACATTCGTTCTTACAAAACCGATTCACACCGCTATTCAAAGGTAATTCCTGATTTGCTGTTTGTATTTTTATTAACTTGCTTTAAAAGTGCCCCCAAGCGTCTCTTTCCCTGCTTTGTCTTTTTTGTGCAAAATGCAACAACTTTAAATTCAATCCATAAACACCTCCCACTATTAAAGGACATTTCTAAGGGGTAATTATAACGTTTTTCACAAAATTCTTTTAATAAAAATTTTTAAAATAAAAGATTGCCGCCACGTTCAGCAGCGACAATCTTCTGTCTTGATATGCTTCTTTGATTTTATTGACGAACTCGGTAACTATGCCCGCTTCATCCTCGTATATTCTTATACAACGGGCCGTAAGCGGCGCAGGCGCGATAGTCCTGACCTTCCTTGTCCGTGCCGAACGCGTTCCAGGCGGCGGGACGGTAAATATCCGCTTCGTCCACGTTGTGCATGCACACCGGTATACGGAGCATCGAACACATGGTAATTAAATCCGCGCCGATATGACCGTAAGATATCGCGCCGTGATTCGCTCCCCAGTTGTTCATTACATCGTAAGCGGACCTGAACGCGCCCTTCCCCGTCACTCTCGGCGTAAACCACGTGCAAGGCCACGTATAGTCCGTTCTCTTCCACAGCTTGTCCGTCACTTCGTCGGGAAGTTGCACCGTCCAGCCCTCCGCTATCTGCAACACCGGACCTAGTCCCTTTATAAGATTAAGCCTTATCATTGTAGCGGGCATTTCCGCGCGCGTCACGAAACGGCTGGAATATCCGCCGCCGCGGAAGTACCCGAGGTCCGCATACGGCCAGGTCGTGACGTTCATCATGGTGTCGATGTCCTTGTCCGTGACTTCCCACCAGCGTTTCATGGTAGCGTTGCCGTTCTCGTCTTTGACTTCGCCGCAAGCGTCCACACAGCAAGCGCCCGAGTTAATGAGGTGAATAAACCCATCCGCTTCTTTCGCTTTGCCCTCGATCTCGTAACCGGTGACGCGCTTTACCGCTTCGCCCGACCAGTAAGTCCTGACGTCCGCGAACATCTGCGCTCTGCCGGTAAGAAGTTTCATCATCAGCATGCTCGCGGCGTTCAGCGTGTCGTTCTCCGTGCCGAGAATATACGGCTCTCTCGCGCCGTTCCAGTCGAACGACGAATTTAAGATACTCTCCGGAAAGTCGCAGTTCGGGTAAAAGTCCGTCCACTGCCGTTGTCCCTGAAAGCCGCCGACGATCGCGTTGTGTCCGACCGCTTCTTCTTCGCAACCCTCGGGCAGGTTCTTATTCCCGTTGAACAAGTCCTCGATAATGCACGCCATTTTCGCCGTGAATTCCCAGTCTTTTGCTTTCTCGGCGGGCGTTTTCTGCATGTCTTTCGGGTTCTTGTCGAAGTCGGGGCGGCATTTATCTTTTATCCATTTCAAGGCTTTACGATACTCTTTTTCGTCGTAAATACCCTTTTCCATGCGGCGGATAATCTCCACTTCGTCCACGGACTCGACGCGCATACCGAGGTATTCCTCGAAAAACTCGGGAGAAATGATCGAGCCGCCTATGCCCATTGTGACCGAGCCGATCTGAAGATACGACTTGCCGCGCATGGTTGCGACCGCGACCGCCGCGCGGGCAAAACGCAAGATCTTATCTCTTACGTCCGCGGGGATTTCGGTATCGTCCGCTTCCTGCACTTCGTGACCGTAGATGCCGAACGCGGGCAAGCCTTTTTGAGCGTGCGTAGCGAGGACGGAAGCAAGATACACCGCTCCCGGGCGTTCGGTGCCGTTGAAACCCCACACCGCCTTGATCGTCATGGGATCCATATCCATGGTTTCCGCGCCGTAACACCAGCACGGCGTGACGGTGAGCGTGATATCCACGCCCGCTTTCCTGAACTTGTCCGCGCAAGCCGCCGCTTCGGCTACTCTGCCGATCGTCGTGTCGGCGATAATCACTTTCGCGTGTTCGCCGTTCGAGTAGTACACGTTGTCCTCGATAAGTTTCGCCGCGGCTTTCGCCATGTTCATCGTCTGATTCTCGAGACTCTCGCGAACTTTGATTTTCCCTCTGCGTCCGTCGATCGTGGGACGGATTCCTATTACCGGATAATCTCCTATAAGTCTGCTCTTTGCCATAATTACTGCTCCTTTCGTTATTTGATAACGCCTTTTTTCAAGATAATGTTCGCGTAAACCGCTTCTTCGCCGGTAGCGATCACGGCATAAGCCGATTTCGCGCGATCGTAGAACTCGAAACGGTCGATTTGCCCTATTCTTACATTTCTATCATGACGATCGGCAACATTTTTATACTCTTCCCATATAATCGGGTTGATTTTGCCTTCGTCGCATTGCATCAGCCTCATCAGAATAAAATTCGGGTCGGAATAAGTGTCGAGCGGCAACAGCGTCAACACCGCGTCGAGCATTTCCGCGCCGCCTATTCCGTCGGCTCTTATCACGCGCTTGCCGAACGTTTCGGCGGGAAAATTGCCGTCGGCGAGGACGATTTCGTCGCCGTGCCCCATTTCCGCAAGCGTTTTCAGTAGTTCCGGCGAAATTATTTTAGGTATTTTTTTAAGCATTTTTACCTCCGATTAAGATGTTTTTCCCTTTTTTCAGCGCGTAAGTCGCGCCGTTTATCGTGACGGTGCGGTCTTTATCCGACCTGACCGTAAGCGCCGCGAGTACGCCGTTTACCGACTTTGCCGAAACGAGCAGTCCGCCGCGAGCGCGAAGGTCGCGGAACTCGACCGCGCGGGTTTTCCACTCGTCTGGAAGCGCGGGGAACAACTCGATTCTGTCCGTATGATCCTGTAGTAGCGTTTCGTGTAGCGCGTCGCAGAAACCGAACAGGCTTTCGAGTGTGAACGGACGGTAATGAAACCAAGTGTAGCCGTAATTCTTGTAGTCGCCGTTTAAGTGGAAGCCGTTCTCGCCCACAAAACCGCGGCAAAACTGCGTGAGCCGCTCGCCTGCAGCGTTACCTTTCTTCGCCAGCGCGTAAAGCGCGGCGGACATCGCGAACGAAAAGCCCACCCAGAGCCCCGTGCCCAGCGTTTCGAGGTGCAGAATCGTCTGCTCGTAAATACGCTTGTGTTCGTCGGTATCGTAGTTTATAAGGTGAAGCGGGTAAAGACACATGACGTGCGAGAAATGCCGATGCGTTTCGGGCAATCTTTGCGTTTTGTCCAGCATTACCACGCCTTCGTCGTCGATCGCTATATCGTCGAGTTTCGAAAGCGTTTTCACGTACTCGTCCGCGTTCTCCCCCAGCGTTTCGGCATACTTTTTCAGTGTGCCGTACAGGTAAATAAGCAGCGAGAGGTCAAAGTTCGAGTTGGGCATAAGATACGCTCTCTTCTCATTGTCAAATATCTCGGGCGAAGTCGACAGCGGCAGATACAGTTTGCCGTTTTCCTCGACCAAAAGCGATTTTATCGCCTTTCCGACGCGTTTAAAGAACGGATATGCGCGACGGCGAAGGAATTTTACGTCGTCCGTATAGAGGTAGTACTCGTCGAAACTCTGCGCCGCCCAGATGGTCATCGTGGGCGAAAGCGAATACTGTGCCCAGCCGCCCATAGCCTTGCCGTCTAATGTCGAACACGACGGTATCAGCAGTCCGTCCACGCCGAAAAACTCGCGCGCGAACTTCTCGTAAGCGGGCTTCAACTTCCACAAGTAATCGACAAACGCTTCGCCCGCCTCGAGTCGGTTGGCTTTAAGATACGCGCAGTACGAAAGTTCGGTATTCGTGTCGTGGTGGTAATCGCCTTTCCACGGCGGCAAGCAGTCGTTGTCCGCAGTCCACACGCCCTGAAGCGGCATAGGGTAACCGCCCTTTCGCGAACAGCACCCGAAAAGATACCAGCTCTTTTCATACGTTTCGTCGATAAGTTTATCGCCCGTCTTTACTTCTGACAGTCTATTGTACGTCCGCCAAGCCTTTTTATGCTCGGCAAGAAGCGCGTTATATCCGATTTTCGCCGCGGCGCCAACGAGCCGCTTGCCGTAGCCGATATAGTCGCGGTCGTCGTCCGTTGTGACGAGCGCGTAATAGATCTCGTCGCCCGCACAAAGCGCAACTATGCCGAACGCGTAATCGGTGTGCGTACTTTGCTCGTACCACAAGTACTCGCCGTCGCGTTTAATCGTAGCCTTCGGATAGCCGAGCGACAGATTCGCCGCGTTGTCGTCAAGCCCCGAGCCGCCCTGAGGCTTGCCCGAGAGGTACGCGGGGATATGCAACCCGAGTCCGCGCTTTTCATAAGTGCGTATAACGCCGACATTCGCCTTTTTCGATACGAAAATCCCGGCGAGTTTTTCGTCGCCGTCGTACACGCTCGCAAGTGCCGTATCTGTATCGAGCGTATAGCGGATATTCCCTTTCGTCGCGCCGAAGTCGAGTTCGATATGCCCGGCGGTGATCTTCGACGGGTACGGCTTACCCATGAAAATATCCTCGAACAATCTATCCCGTTCTTTCCGATCCTCGGGGTTATCGCTCGTCGAAAGTTTCACGAGATTACAGTAGTTAAACCCTTTCTCGAGCGTGGTTTCGTTGGGACGCAAGTCCCACAAGTCCGTGCGGTCGACGGTGATTTTCAATGGGCGGGAGCCGTAGACGATACTTCCGGTATAGCCGTTGCCGAGCGGCAAGCCCTCGTCCCAGTTTTCGGTTTTTGCGATTATTTCAGCCATATTATTTCCATGGGTTTCAGTTCGATATTGCGTTTATTTCCGTTCACGTCGAAAAAGTCCGTGATCTGCGTTTCATCCGAATTGTTCACGACGGCGTACTTGCCTGCTTCGGGGTAATAGTTGCACTCGGTCGCGGGGTTTGACGAGTACGCGACGTTAAGATCCTTATTCGCCGCCCAGCACATCGCCTTGTAGAGAAGCCGCGAGTTCCCGAAACTGTACGGCAGACCGGTGATATAAAAACTTCTGCCCTTGCCGTACTCGTTCACAGCCATTTTGACTTCGCCGACGTTCACGTTGCGACGGAAGCGGTCGCTTATCGCGATGTCCAGCACTTTCGCGCCGTCCAGCGCGTAGATATTCTTCTTGTCCTCGCCGTAATCGACTTTGCCAAGCCCGTCGGTAAGCGGGTGACTGACCTTATTTATATTGTACTTGTCGATCGGCAGCGTAAAACCGATTTCCTCGTCCACGCCCATGACGTCCGCAAGTCTGAAAAATCTGCCGTTGCCCTCGCACGCGGTGGGTTCGCCCACGCCGATAAAACCGCCGCCGTCATAGACGAACTTTCTTATCGCGACCAGAAGTCTTTCGTCGCGCCAAGCGTCGCCGCCCGAAAACGCGGTATAAGCGTCGCCGGCGTTGATTATCACGTCGATATCATTCGGTACGCCGCCGAGAACATCATCGAACGACAGAAACTCGATATCGACGGGGAGCCCGGAAATCGACTCTAAAATGCCCTGATAGGAATAGATCTGCTGATACCAAAGTTCGTGAGCGCACATGTGGCTCATCCAACTGCGCTTTTTGCCCCAGGCATTAAGCAGCGCGACTTTGAGCCGGCAGTACGGTTTCCTGCCGTCCACCGCCTCGTAAATCGTGCGGAATTCGTCGGCGATTTCCGCCACCCTGTCCACGAACTTCGGAAACGAAGCCGCGAGCGACAGATACCCGCCGAAGCCCATTCTGTCGATAGGCTTGCGCATGATCGCGCGGCGGGCGGTGCGCCAGTTGCGGTTGAGTTCGGCTACGGCGTTGTCCTCGTTGCCGGGGAAGAACGTGTCGGGAAAAAAGTACGGTAAAAATCTGCCCTCGCGGTATCTGACCGCGGGGATTTCTGACAGCATGCGCACGGTCACGCCGCCGCCGATCGAGCCGACCACCGCGTCGAGATTCATGTCCTTGAAATGCTCGCCGTATGGCTCCGAGCCGATCCAGTCGTCACCTAAAAACATCATCGCCTCCTTTCCGTACTCGTGAACGATCGCCACGAGTTCGCCGATGGTTTTGCTTACAAACTTTTCCACGAAGTCCATATACTTTCTGAACTTTTCGGTTGGCGTGCGGAAGCAGTTGTTGTAGTAGCCACTGTCCACGAAGTCCTCGGCGCTGAGCGCGATCCCGCTCTCTTTCCCGAAGTCCGCGATAAGTATCGGGTTGGCGGTCTGCGCGTAACCGAACCATTCGACTTGCTTTTCCTTGCCGAGGTCGTTGAAAATCAGCGTGAACTGGTAAAGAAAAGTCGTGAAACGCACCACGTCCGTTTCGGGGTTTTGCTCGCACCACTCGCGCATGTGCCGCTTGACGTACTCCTTGGTCGCGGGGAACGCCGGATCGTAAGTGAGTTGCTTTTCGCAAGTCCATTCGTTAGTTAAGTAGTTGTAAATCTGCACCGGGTGCCAGGTCACGCGAGCAAGGAAAGTGACCGTATACTCGTGGAACGCCGCGGCGCCGTCGATCGTGACTACGCCCGACTTTTCGTCCGCGCGCCACTTCTCCCGCGCGACTTCCTCGCCGGTAGTGCGGTCGTAAACTTGCCAGAGGTTAAGATACGAATAGTCGGGGGCGAACTCGTCTTTCAAAAACCCTTTCATTATTGCGATTTTCAGCGTTTTTTCGGTCGCGAGTCTGCGCTCCGACAATAGGAAAATACGCTGAGCCTCCTCGGGATGCTTTCGCGCCCACTCGTTGTCACCGCGCACGACGAAATAAGTGTTATAGACTTTTCCGAACTGTCCCGGGTTTTTCGGAAGCCGTGTACCGTCGCAATTTCGCACCGCGTCGGCGCCCCACTTCTTTGCTATAATTTCGGTTCCTTCAACGAAACTCTCGTCGGTCGGTATGGTAAATCTGCCTTTGCTCATTGTAGTTTCTCCTTGGTTATCGAAGTTATTTTGCCGCGCCCGAACGGTAAATCTGTCGGGTACAGTCCGTCGAATACGATTTCTTTGACGTACGGCGCGAGATCATCGATCGTTTCGCCGTTTATAATCACGCCGTCATAAGTTACTCCCGATACTTCGCAAACGACGTACGGGTCGAAAAGTTCGAGTTTTTTCTCCGCGACATACTGCGATTTCGGTCCTGCAGTCATAAAGTAAGAGTTCGGGTATTTTTGTCTGTCAAGCGAAACGCGGACGTTACGGAACGCCAGCCTGCGAACGTTGCTCCCCACCTCGAAAGTCGCGAAGTTGCCTGTTATCGGGTCGCCGCCGAGGTAATTCGGCTGACGGTCGACGGGCGAAGTCGTGTCCGCAGTCACGTTTTCAAACGTTACGTTTTCTATACTTCCCACTCCCACGGGCTTTTCGGGTTTATCCGTGTACGCGGGGGTTTGCAAGTACATTTTGAAAGTGGTCACGCCCGTTACGTTGCGGACGGTAAGGTTCTTTATATAGCAGTCCTCCGCGCCGCCGCGTGGGTACGGGTACACACCCGGCTGAATACGAAACGACTTGTGAGCATTCTCGCCGCCCGCCGCTTTTACGCCGTCCACGACGAGATCTTCAATCGGTCCGAAATTTATGGACGAATCGTCCCAGTCGTAAGCGTTCAGCGCAACAAGGTCGTCCTCGGTATGCCCGGAAAGATTCTTTATCACGCCGCGCCTTACCTCGCCGCCGACGTGCAGTCCGTCCGCAAAGCACCCGTCGAAGCGTAGATTTTCTATCCGAAAGTCCTCTATCCGCCCCACCTGACAGGCAAAGCCCGCGGTACTAACAAACGTGATGTTTCCTATCGTAAGCCCCTTTACGCCGCTCATGAACATGCAGGCCGACACGCCGTGAAAACTGTCCGCTTCGTCGTAGCAACCGGTTTTGCCGTAGCCGAGCCGCTCGGTATTCTCTTCGCCCCACACACCGCCGATTATCGTAATATTTCGATCAACCGGTGCTCCGTCCGCAATCTCGGCATACGAGCCGTCGATCACGCTTTCGTTGCGGATAAGCAGGGTTTTCACTCCTTTTACGAGGATAATTTCCGCGTTTTCGTCGGCAATAATCTTCGTGTCCGAGCCGATTATCAGCGATCGGTCGACATAATACTTGCCCGCGGGAATATAAATCTCGCGATAATTTTTCAGCGCGTACTCGAGTGTTTCCGTGCGGATTGCGCCGTCCTTATACGGTTTATGTTCGCCGTAGTCAAGGCAGGAAACGTCTATTCTGTTTTGTCTTACGCCCATACCGTAGGTACTCCCGCAACGTAATGCCAGTAGTTGCCCGATTTAGTCGGAACGGTTTCCGAGTAGAAATACACGGTCGCGCGCTCGGTGGCGACGGACTTCGCCGAAAAAGTAATCCCGTTGTTAGTGTACGGCACGTCCGATATCGTCACCGTTTCCCAGCGGTAGTCCTCGCCGGCGTAGTAAATCGTCGTAAGGTTCGCCCAAATCCCCAGTTCCTCTATTCTGCGGAGCGAAGCGGGCATAACTATGGTCGTAGCCTTACACGCAAACGCATACGCTTCTATCGCGGTTACGCCTTCGGGTACGGCGACGAAATCAAAATAACACCCCTGTACCACGCGCGACGAAACTATCGTTATGTTTTTCGGGAACGCAAACTCTTCCAGCCCCTCGCACTCTGCGAACGCCGAAGCACCCAAGGTCGTGACGGTGTCGGGAAAATTCACGCTACCGAGGTTTACGCAAGCCTTGAACGCCTCTTCGCCGATAGAAACAAGCGAAGCGGGGAAACGCACGGAAACGATCGTTTCGTTGTCCTTGAACGCTTCGGCTCTTATCGAAGCGACCGGTTTTTCGCGGTAAAAATCGGGCATGAAAACTTCTTCCGACTGCCCCGTGTAACCGGTAACTACGTACTCGCCGCCCTTGAGCGACTTTGAAAAAGTCAAGCCTTCGGTGTAACTCACCGTGCTTACCGTGCGGCTTTCGGTGACCGGCAAGTCGAAATCGAAGTCCCACTCGGTGACGCAGCCGTCCTTTTCGATCGCAGGCGCGGCGATGGCGGACGGGTCGATTTTCTCGCCCGAAACCACCGATATCACGGCTTTCGTCGCTCCGTTCTGCGCGAAAGTAATCGTAACCGTCGGCTTTTCTTCCTCTTTTTCGCCGCACCCGACCAGCGCGAACGCGGGGATAATAAGTATCAGACAAAGCATGCATATCGCGATTTTTTTAAGTTTTCCGTTCATCGTTGCTCCTTTATCGCATCTGTAATTATAAAGACAAATACGCTTCCCGCCGCCGCTTTTTGTAGTCGACCGCGGAAAGCGCATTTTCCTCGTTTAATTTTTGTTTTTACTCTCGCATTTTACCAAAGCGTTGCAATGCCGCCCTCGTAATGCCATGCGTTTGCCGCTTTGCTCTCGCTGTAGTAGTAGACTTTGCCGGTAAGCAATTTGTCATTGCCGTTCGTGGAAGGCGCGTCCGTACCGTAAACGTAGAGGTCGGCTTTGTTCACCTGTCCCGAGTCGGTGGTAACGAACTGCTGCGCGTCGGCGCGATAGCCGTTGCCTACGATAACCGTTTTAAGATTGAAACAGTTAAGGAAGTTGTTGTTGGAATCAACCGAGCCGTCGGGGCGTTTCGCGTTGCCGCTCTCGTCCTTATTCGCGTAGGAAATATAAGTCACTCCGCGCATATCGACGTATTCGAGGTTCTGACAGTTAAAGAACGACATACCGCCCAGGTCGGTAACCGACGGCATAATCACGCGCCTGATTTCGGTCTTGTTCGCAAACGCATTTGCCGCAACGTAGGTCACGGGGTGCTCGCCGTTGGTACCGTCGTTATACTTCTCGACGATTACGACTTCCTGCACGGTTACACCCGTTTTAAGCCCTTTCACATAGTAGGCCTTATTGATCGAATCGTAAGCGTACTCCACTCCGCTGTCGGTTTGGCACAGGGTACACTTGCCGTCAGCACCGTAAGTATGCTTGGGCCCGGTCTTGATTTCGCCGTCCTCTTCGCACCAGGTAAGGCAATCGGTGCCGTTGCCGAGGTAATACACGTTGCAGTCGATTATTCTGTCGTTAACATTCATCTGCGCGGCGGAAGTGCCGTTTACATACAGTACGGCTTTGCTGTACGCCGACATATCGGTTGTCGCAAACTGCTGCGCGTCGGCGCGATAGCCGTTGCCTACGATAACCGTTTTGAGATTGAAACAGTTAAGGAAGTTGTTGTTGGATTCAACCGAGCCGTCGGGGCGTTTCGCGTTGCCGCTCTCGTCCTTATTCGCGTAGGAAATATAAGTCACTCCGCGCATATCGACGTATTCGAGGTTCTGACAGTTAAAGAACGACATACCGCCCAGGTCGGTAACCGACGGCATAATCACGCGCCTGATTTCGGTCTTGTTCGCAAACGCATTTGCCGCAACGTAGGTCACGGGGTGCTCGCCGTTGGTACCGTCGTTATACTTCTCGACGATTACGACGTTTCCCTCGTTTACTCCGGCGGCAAAGCCTTTGACGTAATAGGACTCATTCGCGGAATCGTAGGCGTATTCGAGCATATAGACGCCGCACACGGAGCACTTACCGTCGACGTAATTATGCTTTACGGGACCGGTTTTGATTTCGCCGTTCTCGTCGAATTTCCAGGTAAAGCACTTTACTGCGTCGCCCTTGTAGAAAATATTGCCGACGAGTTTGTTGACGGCGGGCGCGGAGAAATTAACCGCGGTAGTGCCGTCGACGTAAACGTTCGTAATGCCGTTTTTCGTATCGTCTGCAGACTGCAATTGCTGATTGCTAATCGCCAGCCCGTCGTGAACGATAAGTGTTTTAAGATTGTAGCAGAACGTGAGATTGTTAACATCTTCAAACGTCGTCACTCCGGGCATGGCAAGATATTCGAGCGCGGAGCAGCCAAAGAACGCATAGCCCTTCAATACGGTAATGCTCGACGGCAAAACAACCTTCGTGATTGTTGTTCTTTCCTTGAACGGAGTGGATATATTGCCTTTTTCGTCAACCGTATAATTGATGTATGTAACGGGCTTGCCGTTATACTCGGCGAGGATATAGACTTCCGTCGAGTGGTTGCCGCTGTAACCGGTAACGTAAGCCTCGGTTTCGGTTTCGCCGTAGCTGATACCGGTCTGAGCGTGTCCGCAACCCTTGCAAACGCCGTCATCGAAGTCGTGATAGAGCACAAACGAACGTGCGTCGCTCTGTGCGCCGAGATAGAATTCGTTTTCGGATACGAACGCTTTTACCCAATAGGTAAAGCCGTTGCCGATAGCGTTGGTCGGGTCGGCTTTGAGCATCGCCGCGAGAAGGTCGTTGAGCGTCGCGTATTCGTACTGTCCGTTCTCACCGCTCGAATATTTTATAACCGCGTCGCCGCCGGTAACGTTCACGGTGTAACCGAGCGCGTTGCCGCACTTTAATGTCGCGGCGGTGAGTTCGAACTCGCTGATAGCGCTGGCTCCCTTATGAACGGTGAACAGTCTTATTTCGGCAGCGCTTTCGTGGTTATTGTCGCCCGCAGCGGTCGCTTTGCAATAGTACTGCTTGCCCGCGCCCGCAGAAACGATAGTGTTCCAGTCGCCATAGGCTTCCGCGTTATCCTTGTTCGCTACGGTCGCGTAGGTATAGATGATTTCGCCGAAAGTCGCCGTCGCCTTGGGCGCGGGAACGACGGGATAAGTCACGTCCATACTCGCCGTGTCGAACTTGACCGAGTTCGACATTTTGGCAATTTTGAAACTTACTCTGTATTCTTCGGTAATCTCGTTGTGGTTTTTATCAGCAACTACTCTGTAACGATATTGATAATTGCCGGCGTTGGTTTTCGTCGGGGGATTTTCGCTCCAAGTGTCGTCGGCATTGTTAAAGAATTCAATTTTGCCGCCAATAACGCTGCCTTTGTTGACAACTTCCTGAGCATCTCCGTTGTAGACAAGTCCGGTTTTTGCCGTGGGGTGAGTGATAACCATATCGACTTTTGCGATCGTGACTTCAACTTCGCCGCCGTCTGCCGCGTTGTGGTTACCGTCCGCAACTACTCTGTATTCTACGGTATAAGTTCCGGCGTTCGTTGCCGTGGGGATATTCTCGCCGAACGCTCCGTCGCCGACTTTATACTGCATTTTGCCGCCGACCACCGTGCCCGCGTTGGTAAGTTCCTGCGCTTCGCCGTTGTATTCAAGTCCGGTCTTTGCGGTAGGCACTACGGTTACGGTTGCGTCCGCTTTTGCGATCGTGACTTCAACTTCGCCGCCGTCTGCCGCGTTGTGGTTACCGTCCGCAACTACTCTGTATTCTACG
>CAKQVV010000040.1 GCA_934277845.1 uncultured Clostridia bacterium | reverse complement strand
AGAACAAGGAACGCGTAAACGTGTATATCGACGGGAGTTTCGTTTGCGGTCTGGACGCGCTCACCGTCGTCAAAAACCGGCTTGCCGTCGGCACGGAAATCGACGAGGAAGAACTTGCCGCGATACAGCGCGAGAGTGAGGGAGGAAGAGCCTTCGAGCGCGCGGTTAAGTTCGCTTCCGTCCGTTCGCGCACGGAAAAGGAACTAAGGAAATTTTTGAAGGACAAAGGCTATGCGTCTGCAACTGTTGCCGACACTATGAAGAAACTGACCGAGTACGGCTTTTGCGACGATTTCAGGTTTTGCCGCGAATACGTTGCCGCTTATAAGAGTAAAAACGGCGTGAACAAGATCCGCGCGGAACTGAATAAACTCGGCGCGATCGCAGAAGCCGCAGACGAGGCATTGTCCGGAATCGACGGGCAGGAAGACGCGGCGTTTGCCGCCGCCGAACGCTATATCAGGACGCACTCGAAGTTCGACATGCGCAAACTCAAAGCGCACCTGTACGCCCGTGGATTCAACGGTGACGACATTTCCTCGGCGGCGACAAGAGTAGAGGAAGAATACGATTTTACCGATCCCGACGAGAATTTCGATTAGGTCGGCGGGATCAGGAGGAGTAATATGATAGGAGTTGACGTTTGTCTTATTTCGAGAATAGCGCATGCGATCGAGAACGACCGCTTTGTCGAGCGCGTGTTTACGCCCGGCGAGAGGGAATATTGCGACGTAAAGAAAAATCCCGCCGAATCGTATGCCGGAATTTACGCGGCGAAAGAAGCGGTGGTAAAGGCTCTCGGAGCGGGCATAACCGACATGAATTTTCACGACGTGGAGATTATGCATGCAGGTAACGGCGCGCCGAAAGTTAAACTTAGCGGCGAAGCGGAAAAACTTGCCGCAGGGACGAAACTGCACGTTTCCATTTCGCACGACGGCGACAACGCGACTGCGGTTTGCATGCTGGAGTTTATAAAATGAACGAATTGCTTTACGGCAAACGCGTGTCGTCGGTAGTTAAGATCCGCGCCGCCGAAGAAAAAGCGATGGCAGACGGAGTGACGGAGGACGAACTTATCGACAAAGCCGCGACCGAACTTGCCGAAGAGGTGAAGCGTCACGCCGCGAAAACCGATAAGATACTTTTCGTTACCGGCGGCGGAAACAACGGCTCGGACGGACTGACCTGTGCGGAAAAACTGCACGCGTGCGGTTACGCCGTATTCGTTATGCCGGTCGGGACGCGCCGAAACGGCGGTAACGAAACGCGGCTTATCGGGATAAAAGAAGCGGGCGTCACGCTCGTCGATACGATAACGCCGGAGACTTACGCCGTCGTTGTCGATTGCGTGTTCGGCATAGGACTGGACCGCAAGCCCGAGGGCGAGTATGTCCGCGCGATAAACGAAATCAACGCTTCGGGCGCATATATAATCGCCGCCGACGTGCCGAGCGGACTCGACGCCGACACGGGTTACGCGTTTTCGCCGTGCGTCAAAGCAGGCTCTACCGTGACTTTTACGGCGATTAAAACAGGTTTATTGCTGGGGACGGGCAGAAACTACGCGGGCGAAATCGTCGTTGCAAGCGTGGGGATAGACGCGGAAGGAACGGGAAGAGTAACCGCCGAAACCGACGCGATTTTACCGAAAAGATTGCCCGTTTCGCATAAGGGAACTTACGGCAGAGTGCGCGTGATCGGCGGCAGCGAAACCATGCCGGGCGCGCCGCTGATGTGTTTCGAGTCCGCCGTGGCGGCGTCGCGTTCGGGCGCGGGACTTGTGACTTTGTGCGTCCCGGACAGCGAAAAAACCGCTTATCAGTCGCGCGTTACCGAAACAATGCTGAGTTTTCTGCCGTCCTCAGGCGGAAAACTTGCGTTTAACGCCGTCGCGCTTAAAAACACCGTTGACGTAGCGGATGTCGTAGTGTTCGGACCCGGCGCGGGCAGAAGCGAAGAGATCCGCAAAATCGTCGTGTGGTTAATCGAGAATTATGCGGGTACGCTCGTTATCGATGCCGACGGGCTGAACGCGCTTGCCGAAAACCCGTCCGTACTGCTCGAAAAGAAATGCAAAGTAATTCTCACTCCGCACGTCGCGGAATTCCGGCGGCTTTGTCCCGCGTTCGATATAGAAAAACCGAACGTAGAGATCATAAAAGATTTCGCGCGGCATTACGGCGTTACGCTTGCGGTGAAATCGGCTACTACCGTCATAACCGACGGCGAGGAAGTATTTTTCAATGTCACGGGTACGCCCGCGCTGGCAAAGGGCGGAAGCGGCGACGTGCTGGGCGGCATGGTTGCGGCGTTTGTATGCGTTTTACCGCCGCTCGGTGCGCTGAAAGCGGCTTGTTTTCACTTCGGAAAAGCAGGCGAACGCGCGGCAAAGCGGCTCGGCTCGGTCACGAGCGTGCTTGCCTGCGACGTAATTATAGATATAAAGTACGCCGGATAGGCGATAGTAAAACTTATCGTTTGTAACCCCCGAAAAAACCGAATATTTTGTCGGAACAGTCGCGTTTGTGTGTAGTAATACATATAAACGCGATTTTTTATCGATAATAAACGTATAAGCCGAGGCTTAGAGGAGATAAATAATGGGTAAATATATTATCGAACCCGATCAAAGCACCGAAAACGCACTCGTCGAATATTCGGCGCGCCACGGTATAACGCGCGAGGACGCCGTCGTAAAAATTCTGAACGCCGCGCTCGATCTCGCGCATACAATGTACGGGGAAGCCGAAACGCGCGAGGCGGCACGCGGCTACGACGAGTGGGGCGACGTAAACCTCGAATGGGCAAATCTCGGGTTCAAGGAGTGATATGGACGTAAAACGCGGCGAAATCTATTACGCGGACTTAAGCCCGGTCGTGGGGAGCGAGCAGGGCGGAGTACGCCCCGTGCTCGTTATCCAGAACGACGTGGGGAACAAGTATTCGCCCACGGTGATAGTATGTGCCGTCACAAGCCAGATGACTAAAGCGAAACTGCCCACGCACGTAGAGTTCGCCCGCGGCGAAGCGGGACTGAGCCGCGATTCCGTCGCGCTTTTGGAGCAAGTCCGTACTCTCGACAAGCGCCGGCTGAAAGAACGCGTAGGCGAAGCGTCGGACGGCAAAATGCGCAAGGTAGAACGCGCGCTGCTGATTTCGTTCGGTTTCGCGACCTGAAAAGTACTTAAATTTGCTTTGAACGAAATAATATCGCAATATCGCCGTTTCCGTTTCGGGACGGCGTTGTTTTTTTACGTTTTATGCCGGTGGTATGATATAATTTTTCGTTAAGCCGCCGCTGATATGTCGAAAAAGAGTGACAAATTTTTCCTGTGATGGTACAATATAAGCGTAAAATATCATCGGAGCGTGAAAAACATGGAACAAGTAGTAAAATGCAAAGACCTGCCGTACAGCCGTTACGAGATCGATAACCTGAAAGCGGCGGCGGAAGAATTCAAAAAGTCGAATGCGACTGCAACCGACGCGAAAGCGGTGGAAGCGGCTTACAGAAAATATTTTGCCGAAGAGGAGAAGTACGGCACGTTCGCGTCGCTCGCGTACACGCGCTATACGTTAAACACCAAGGACGAGTTCTATATCGGCGAACAGAATTATTACGACGAGATCGGACCGGTCGCGGCGGCGATTTCCACCGAGATCGGCAACCTTTTGCTCGACAGCCCGTACCGCACCGGACTCGAGCCGCTGTTTCCCGAAACTTTCTTCAAAAACCTCGAGTGCGCGAGAAAGGCTCACAACGAAAAGACCGTCGCGAGCGAGCAGGAAGAGAACGCGATCGTCACCGAGTATTCGATGCTCATGTCGACGATCGAAGTCGACTGGCGCGGCGAGAAAAAGCCGCTCAGTTTCGTCCGCGGCTTTATGAACGACGGCGACCGCGAAGTGAGAAAAGCGGCTTGCGAGGCTATCGGCAGAGCGCTCGAAGCGCACCGAACAGAACTCGACGATATCTACGACCGCCTGGTTAAGGTCCGTACTCGCATCGCCAAAGACCTCGGCTATAAAAACTTCGTCCCGGTCGGTTACGCTCGCATGGGCAGGATCGACTACGACGAGGAAATGGTCAAGGCATTCCGCGAAAACGTGCTTAACGACATCGTGCCGGTAGTTACAAAACTCAAAGCACAGATTGCGAAAAACCTCGGAATAAAAGATTTCAAGTTCTACGATGACGGCGTGACCGATTGCGGCGTGCCGAAACCCTATCCCGACGAACAGGGTATACTTCTCGCGGCGAAGGAAATGTACCGGGAAATGAGCGATCACACGGGCAAGTTCTTCGACAAGATGCTGGCTACCGAAGCGTTCGATACGACCGCTCGCGACGGCAAGTGGGGCGGCGGATACGCAACCACGTTCGAGAACTTCAAGCAGGCGTTTATTCTCGCCAACTTCAACGGCTCGTCGGGTGACGTGGATGTAGTGACGCACGAGTTCGGACACACGATTGCGTTCGATTTCGCCATGAACCGCGAAGATCGTTCGGTGGGTATCGGCTCCAGCGAAACCGCCGAAACGCACAGCATGAGCATGGAGTTTCTCGCCTGGAAGTTTATGGATAAATTCTTCCGCAACCCCGACGAGTACAAATATAAGCATCTCACCGACTCGCTGTCGTTCATTCCTTACGGCGTGATCGTCGACGAGTTCCAGCATATCGTCTACGAGAACCCCGACATGACGCCCGCCGAGCGCGACGCGGCTTATCTCGAACTCGAAAAGAAGTACAGACCGTATCTGTCGTTCGACGGTATTCCGTACCTCGAACTCGGTACTCGCTGGCAGTACCAGATGCACATCTACGAAACTCCGTTCTACTATATCGATTATTGCCTCGCGCAGGTCGTGGCTCTCGAATTTCTCGCGCTTTCGCAAGAAAACTATGCCGAAACTCTCGACCGTTACCTCGCCCATTGCAAGCGCGGCGGACTTTATCCGTTCGGCAAACTCGTCAAACTCGCGGGACTTCGTTCGCCGTTTGAAAAAGGCGCGCTTTCGGAAGTCGCGTCTTCCGTCGAAACTATCCTCGCTTCTCTCAAATCCGCAATGAAAAAAGAGAAGTAAGGCGCAAAAACTATATTGCTATCGGCGATTAAGGTAAAAATTAAAAAATAACGCGCAATTCAACTTTTACTACGTCATTCAGAGCGAAAAAAGGCAACTGCCCCGAAAAATAGGGCAGTTGCCATTTTGCATAGAATCCCCTGCAACAAACGAGTAATTAACTTTTATAATTACCTCTTAAACGGCAAAAAGTCCTCGGCGTCGTCCTTGTCGTAGATGAAATCGCGGGCGATAAGGTTCGCGCGTTTTATGGTATCTCTGCCGTATTTGCGCTTTATGTCGTCGATCGCCTTTTCTAGACTTTCGCGCTTGTTCGGTTTATCGTCAAACATCGAAATCTGCACCGCACCGGCAGCGGACGAAAGATCGAATACGCTCACGCTGACGGTGCGCAGCGGCACCGCGTGTTCGTGCTGTAGTTCCATTGCCATGAAAAACGCCGCGTCGGAAATGTCCGCGCTCGAAAACGTGGGGCGGGTTAGTTTCATTTGCCTTGATACGTGCTTTAATTCGAAACTGCGAAGGTCTACGTGTACGCCCGAGCCTTTCACACCGTACTTTATCATGCGCGCCGAAATCTTTTCGGACAGATAGCAAATCACGGCTTTGACGTCCTCGGGATCGACCAGATCCTTGACCGCCGTCATGCCGTGCCCGACGCTTTCCGTCTTGCGCCGCTTGTCGTAATCGCGCACGACTTCGCCGTCGTCGCCGAGAGCCGCGTGTTTGAGTTTCACGCCGTTTATGCCCAGCGTCGCTTTCAGTATGCCCTCGTCCGCAAGCGCGAGATCGCCCACAGTGTAAATGTTCAGCCGATTGAGCACGGGCACGGTCTTTCGTCCCACCATCATCAGGTCGCCCACGTCCTTTGTCCACAGTTTTTCGCGGTAATCTTCGCGCGTTGCCACGAAGTACCCGTCCGGTTCGGCGGCGTCGCTGCATAACTTGGCTAAGGGCTTGGAGAAACTCACGCCCACAGAAACCGTGAGGAAAGTTTCTTTCTTTACTTCGGCGAGTATCTTTTTCGCGATCTCTTCGCCGTCCCCGAACAGGCGGGTAGAGCCGGTGCAGTCCAGCCAGCACTCGTCCGGACCGAACGGTTCGACCTGCGAAGTGAATTTAGTGTACAATTCGAAAATCCGATTCGAGTACTGCGTGTAAAGGTCGAAGTGGGGCGGAACGATCTTTATCCCTGGACACTTTGCTTCCGCTTCCCAGATGACGTCGCCCGTCTTTACGCCCGCCTTTTTGGCGATCGCGTTCTTGGCAAGCACCACGCCGTGCCGCCGCTCGGGATTGCCCGCAACCGCCAGCGGAATCCCGCGAAGTTCGGGGTTAAGGGCGCACTCCACCGAAGCGTAAAAATTATTAAGATCGCTGTGTAATATCAATCTGTCTTTCATCTCTCGCTCCGTGAGTACAACCGTTTTTCGCGCCTTTTCGCGCCGCCCGAACGGGCGTTCCGTTATTATATATTATACCACGAATTTTAAAACCATACAACGATTTCAACGGCTGAACGCAGACAAAGCGTTTACGTTTTATCGATCTGTTTTTTTGCAAATATTTCTCTTTGATTTTGCTATTCGGAATAATCGGCAAAAATTGTCGAAGCAAAAGGCTTGATTGTTTTCGGGCGGCTGTGATATAATTATATGCGAAGGGTAAAGACATGGAAAACTCATTCGAACTCGTATCCGAATACAAGCCGACGGGCGATCAGCCGGAAGCGATAGCAAAACTGTCCGAGGGCATAGAGGACGGGCTGTGCGCTCAGGTGCTGTTGGGCGTGACTGGCAGCGGCAAGACGTTCACTATGGCGAACGTAATCAAAAACGCAGGTCGTCCCGCGCTGATACTCGCGCACAACAAAACGCTCGCCGCGCAACTTTGCAACGAGATGCGCGAGTTTTTCCCCAACAATCGCGTCGAGTTTTTCGTGTCGTACTACGACTACTATCAGCCCGAAGCCTACATCGCAAGCACCGATACTTATATAGAAAAGGACTTGCAGATCAACGACGAGATCGATAAACTTCGTCATTCGGCGACGTGTTCTCTTCACGAACGCCGTGACGTTATCGTGGTCGCGTCCGTTTCGTGCATTTACGGCTTGGGCGCGCCCGAGGAGTACTATCGGCTGTCGGTTTCGCTCCGTCCCGGCGACAAACTCGACCGCGACGAACTTATCAGGCGGCTCGTCGGCATAAACTACAAACGCAACGATACCGCGCCCGAGCGTACCGATTTTCGCGTCAAGGGCGACACTGTGGATATTTTCGTCGCGTCGTCGTCCGACCACGGCGTGAGGGTGGAGTTTTTCGGCGACGAGATCGACGCGCTGTCCGAGTTCGATGTCGTGACGGGCAAGATCGTGTCGCGGCTCAATCACGCGGCTATTTTTCCTGCGTCTCACTATGCAGTCGCTCACGAAACGCTCGAACATGCGATAACGGCGATACTTCGCGACCGTGACGAACAGGTCAAATATTTTACCGCCGAAAACAAACTCATCGAGGCGCAGCGCATCGAACAACGCGTGACCTACGACGTGGAGATGATGAAAGAGATCGGCTATTGCAGCGGTATCGAGAACTATTCGCGGTACTTCGACGGCAGAAAGCCGGGCGAACCGCCGTTCACGCTGCTCGATTATTTCCCGCGCGACTTCATTATGTTCATCGACGAAAGCCACATGACCGTGCCGCAGATCCGCGCCATGTATCGAGGCGACTATGCCAGGAAGAAGTCGCTCGTCGACTACGGTTTCAGACTTCCCGCCGCCTACGACAACCGCCCGCTTAACTTCGAGGAATTCAACCGCCGCATCGGTCAGGTTATCTACGTTTCCGCCACGCCCGCGCCCTACGAACTCAAACTTGCGGGATCCGCCGTCGCCGAACAAATAATAAGACCGACCGGACTGATCGATCCGCCGGTCATATTAAAGCCCACGAAAGGGCAGATCGACGACCTTCTCACGCGTATACGCGAAACCGTCGCTAAAAACGGCAGAGTACTCGTCACCACGCTCACGAAAAAAATGTCCGAAAGCCTTACCTCGTACCTTGCCGAAAACGGCGTGAAAGTGCGGTATCTCCATTCCGACATCGACACCATGGAACGCATAACGATCGTCAACGATTTAAGATCCGGCGAGTTCGACGTCGTGGTCGGTATAAACCTTTTGCGCGAGGGCTTGGATATTCCCGAGGTGCAGCTTGTGGCGATACTCGACGCGGACAAGGAAGGTTTTTTAAGGAGCGAAACGTCGCTTATCCAGACGATAGGCAGAGCGGCGCGTAACGCGGAAAGTTACGTCGTCATGTACGCCGACAACATGACCGGCTCGATGAAAAAGGCTATCGACGAAACCAACCGCCGCAGAGAAAAACAAATGCGCTACAACGCCGAGCACGGCATCACGCCCAGAACGATTATAAAGAAAATAACCAACACCATCGAGATCACCAAAGCCGCTTCGGAAAAGGTTGATATAAAGGATATTCCCGCGGAACTCGAAAAACTCAAAGCGCTGATGAACGTAGCGGCAAAGTCGCTTGACTTCGAGACCGCGATCAAAATGCGCGACCGCATGGCGGAACTCAAAAAACTTCAGTCGAAGTTTTCGGGCAAGCGCGGCGGCAATTTAATCTAAGATTTATCGGAGATACCTGAAAACAATGGACGAAATCATCATAAAGGGCGCGAATGAGAACAACCTTAAAAATATAGATCTCACGTTGCCGAGGAACAAACTGATAGTATTCACCGGCTTGTCCGGCAGCGGCAAAACTTCGCTCGCGTTCGACACGATCTTCGCGGAAGGTCAGCGTCGCTACGTCGAGTCGCTGTCGTCCTATGCGCGACTGTTCTTAGGGCAAATGCAAAAGCCGGACGTCGAGAGCATAGAAGGGCTTAGCCCGGCGATCTCGATCGACCAGAAAACCACCGCGCGCAATCCGCGTTCCACAGTGGGTACCGTCACCGAAATTCACGACTACCTGCGCCTTCTGTACGCGCGTTGCGGCGTGGCGCATTGCCCGAAGTGCGGCAGGGAAATCACCCGCCAGTCCGTCGACCAGATCGTCGACAGGATCATGGCTTATCCCGAGGGAAGCAAAATTCTCGTCACCGCGCCCGTCGCGAGAGGAAAGAAGGGCGAGTTCAAAAAGGAACTCGAATCCTTCCGCAAAGCCGGTTATCCGCGCGTCAAGATCGACGGCACGGTATACTCGCTCGACGAGGACATCAATCTCGACAAACAGATCAAACACAATATAAGCGTGGTGGTCGATCGGCTCGTCGTGAAGTCCGGTATCGAAAAACGCCTTACCGACAGCCTCGAAACCGCGCTCAAACTCGCCGCCGATACCGTTGTTATCGACCGCGACGGCGAGGAACAATTATTCTCGACGAAATTCGCATGCCCCGATTGCGGAATTTCCATCGGCGAAATCGAGCCGCGCCTGTTCTCGTTCAACTCGCCGTTCGGCGCGTGTCCCGAGTGTACGGGACTCGGATTTAAGCAAAAACTCGATCCCGAACTCATTTACGGCGACGGCAGCAAAAGCCTCAACGAAGGCGCGCTCAACGTCAGCGCGTGGAATTTCGACACCAGCCAGATCGGCGGTATGTTCTTCAAGGCGCTGTCCAAGCGTTACGGGTTTTCGCTCGACACGCCGTTCCGCGACCTGCCGGAAAATATCAGGCATATTCTGCTGTATGGCAACGACGGCGAAAAACTCGATCTGACCTACCAGTCGGCGAACTTCTCCGGCAGTATGCGCCGAAGTTTCGAGGGGGTGGTCAACAATCTCGAACGCCGCTTCCGCGAGAGTACCAGCGACTATATAAAAAGCGAAATCTCGAAATACATGCGCGAAATTCCATGCGAAGCGTGCCGCGGCAAACGCCTGCGTCCCGAAGCGCTTTCCGTCACCGTGGGCGGACTGAATATCGCGGAACTCAGCGACATGCCGATCGTAAAGATCAGCGAATTTATAAACGGACTTAAATTCTCGCCCTCGAACGAAATCATTTCCCGGTCCATACTGCGCGAGATAAGGGCAAGACTGAAATTCCTTGTGGACGTGGGCTTAGGCTACCTCACGTTATCGCGCGGCGCGGCTACGCTGTCGGGCGGCGAAGCGCAACGTATAAGGCTCGCTACACAGATCGGCTCGGGACTTACCGGCGTGCTTTATATTCTCGACGAGCCGAGTATCGGTCTGCACCAGCGCGACAACAACAAACTTATCGCCACGCTCGAAAGCCTGCGCGACCTCGGCAATACGCTTATCGTGGTCGAGCACGACGAGGATACCATGCGCAGCGCGGACTTTATCGTGGACGTGGGACCGGGAGCGGGAGTGCACGGCGGCGAAATCGTTGCAGCCGGTACGGTTGACGATATTATCCGCGAGCCGCGCTCGATAACCGGACTTTACCTTTCGGGCAAAAAGAAAATCGAGATCCCCGCTGTTCGCCGTCCCGTCACCGACAAGTTCATTACCGTCGTGGGCGCGAAACAAAACAATCTCAAAAACGTAACCGTGAAATTCCCGGTGGGCGTGTTTACCGCGGTCACGGGCGTTTCGGGCAGCGGCAAATCCAGTCTCGTCAACCAGATCCTTTATCCCGCGCTGTCGAACAAGATAATGCGCACGCGTATTCCCGAGGGCAATGCGGAGCGTATCGACGGCATCGAGAATATCGACAAGGTAATCTGTATCGACCAGAGCCCCATCGGAAGAACGCCGAGGAGCAATCCCGCGACTTACACGGGCGTGTTCTCGCAGATCCGCGAACTTTTCGCAAAGACTCAGGACGCGCAGGAACGCGGCTACGGCGCGGGCAGGTTCTCGTTCAACGTCAAGGGCGGCAGATGCGAGAATTGCTCGGGCGACGGCATAATCAAAATCGAAATGAACTTTTTGCCCGACGTTTACGTCCCTTGCGAAGTGTGCGGCGGAAAACGCTACAATCGCGAAACGCTTGCCGTCCGCTACAAAGGCAAGAACATTTACGAAGTACTGGAAATGACGGTGGAGGAGGCTTACGCGTTCTTCGGGAATATCCCCGCGATCGCTAACAAGATAAAGACGCTTTGCGACGTGGGGCTTGGGTATATCAAACTCGGTCAACCCGCGACCACGTTGTCGGGCGGCGAAGCCCAGCGCGTCAAACTCGCCACGGAACTCAGCAAACGTTCGACGTCGAAAACGCTGTATATCCTCGACGAGCCGACCACGGGATTGCACGTGGCGGACGTGGATAAACTTCTCGAGATTCTGCAAAGGCTTGCGGGCGGCGGAAACACAGTGATCGTGATCGAACACAACCTCGACGTTATCAAAGTAGCGGACTATATCATCGATATGGGGCCCGAAGGCGGCGACGGCGGCGGTATCGTGATTGCCAAAGGCACGCCCGAAGAGGTAGCGGAAGTAAAGGAAAGTTACACCGGACAATTTCTCAAGAAGGTACTCTCGAAGAAATAGGGTGCGTGCGGAAGCGGAGCGGCGAACGCGCTCGGAAAAATCCTGGCAACGTTTCGCAGCGGACGCTTTTTCCGTAATGCTACCGGATCGCCGTAAAATAATTATGTATATCGAAACGCCCGAAAGAGTTCAACCGCAGTCGAACTCTCCCGGGCGTTGTCTTTTCGGCGCGATTTTAACGCGTTTGATTACGACAACTCAGTCTGTAAATTTTTGTCGGACGCAATGTTCGGATTGCCGGATTTACATCGGCTCCTGCATTTTTGAAAGGATTTGTCCGTTCGTTGCGTCTATGCGGTAAGTCCACCGCGTGGTTCCGTCGTTGAATTCAAAGAAGTAGTACGGAGTTTTGATTCCGCCGCTTACCAGTTCTTCCGCGGTAAAAACGATCTTGCCGCCGCCGGAGCAACCCGAGTCAAGCAGCGCCGTTTCCCTTGCTCTCTCTATGTAAACAAACCGACTGTTGTCAAGTATTTCGCCCGTAGTCGCGTCGATTTTATAACAGAAGAGATACTTTTCCGTATAGAATTCCAGGATCCAGCACGGCCGCCCCTGATTGCGGCTCAGCACTTCCGTTATGAAAACGACCTCGACGGATTCGGGAAGATCGGCGTCGAGCAACGCGATCTCCTTCGCTTTTTGCAAGGATACCATCATGCTTTCCTTGCGACTGAACAGTATGCCGCCGTTCCCCGCGTCGATATGGTAAGTCCACCGCGATACGTCGTCGTTGAATTCGAGGAAATAGTAGGGGGTTTTGATTCCGCCGTCCACCAGTTCTTC
>CAKQVV010000039.1 GCA_934277845.1 uncultured Clostridia bacterium | reverse complement strand
GCTTTGCCGTCAAAATCACGTACTTCGCGCCCGCTTTTCTCGCCGCTTCCGTCCACTCGAACGCATCGAATTTTTCGGGAAGAAACGCCGAAAGCGGCATATCTTTGCCGTCCCAATCTTTGTGCCCGCGGTAAAAACTGCGGATCCCGAAATGAAAAAACACGCCGAATTCCCATTCCAGAAAATTAAGTTGCTTTTCGGATAAGAGCGACTTTTGTGCCATAGCCTTAACCCATCCTTTAATATTTGTTGCGTTGCTATTAAAGCACAAAAGCGGAAAAGTTGTCAACCGATCGGCGGTATTTTTGGCTCACCGGATTCTGACAGTATGAAATCGTGTTGCTCGCAAAAAATGAAATTTCTTTTACGAAACGGAAACTTTTAAAAATTCTTGATTTTTCCGCAACATTTTGTTATAATGTATGCAGGATGACTTAGGGGGAAACGGCTATGGATATTAACGAAAAGAAACATTTGCGGCTGTATATCGAAAATCCCGACGATGTCGAGAAAATCGCGCAATGCGGCTATGCGCTGTCATCGAAAGAGCGGGTGGAAATCTTAAAAGCATTGATTTTCTATCCGAAAAGTATTTCCGCGCTTTCGAAGGAAACGGGAATCCCCATCTCCACCATTTCGCGCTACGCGCAGGATCTTGCAGACGCGGGGCTTATTTCCATCGCCTATCAACCGGGGATTAAGGGGCACACGAAATTTTGCGCACAAGAAATTCTCTCTTGCCGATTCGTATTAGAACCCGAACCGCAAACCTCTTCCGAAGATAGCGAACGAAAATTCGTTACGGAAATGCCCATCGGCATGTTTTCCGCATGCAGCGTAACGCCGCCGTGCGGTATGCTTGGCGCAACCGAACCGCTTTCCATTAAAGATAACCCCGCAATGTTTTTTCTGCCTCAGCGCATGAACGCGGAATGTCTGTGGTTTAATACCGGCATGCTCGGCTACCGTTTCCCATTGCCGCCCGACGCAAAAGATTTCAAGTCGTTTCACTCGCTTTCGTTTTCGTTCGAAGTGTGTTCCGAAGCAAATAATTACAATATCAACTGGCCGTCGGACATCACGGTAAAAATCAACGGTAAAGAAATTCTCACGTTCACCTCCCCCGGGGATTTCGGCGGCTCGCGCGGAAAGTACACGCCATCCTACTGGCCCATCACATGCACGCAATACGGGCTTTTAAAAAACGTGGAAGTAACGAGAACCGGAGTCTTTTTAAACGGCAAGCAAGTGCCGAGCAATCTCGATTTCGACGCTTTGGAACTCCCGAAACAGAATACCGTATTTTTCGAAATCGGCATCAGAGAAGACGCCGTGCACCGCGGCGGGATCAATTTGTTCGGCAAAAATTTCGGAGACTTTAATCAAGCGATCATATTGACGCTGAAATAAAATTCCTCCCGTTTTTCTGTTATATTATAAATATCCGTTACTTGCTGATAAAAATTTCGTTCGGAAAAGCGAATGTCGCGAATGCGTTTTTTGCCTGACAGATCCCTTCTTCGCGAAATAACAAGAATTTCTTGTTAATTGTTTCGCAGTCGAGTACGCAGTCGAGTACGCCGTCGCAACGCGCTGAAAAAGTATCATTTTCGGCAAAAATATCATTGCGGCTATTGCCCCGAAAAGTAAATTCGGTGTATAATTAAACAAAAACCAAAAAAACGAAACGAGGGGCAAAAAGTGAATACGAAACTCATAAACGCAGCCGTAGACAAGCACCGTGACGAAATACTCGCCGCCGAGCACTACATCTGGACGCACCCGGAAACGGGCTACAGGGAGTGGCAGACCACGGCCTATCTCGAAAACATTTTCGAGAAGGCGGGCTATACGCTTACGAAAGCAGGCAATATTCCAGGTTTTTACACCGATATCGACACGGGCAAGCCCGGTCCGAAAGTACTCGTACTGTGCGAACTGGACGGACTGTATGTTCCCAACCACTTCGCGGCGGTCGACGGCAACGCGCACGCATGCGGGCATCACGCTCAGTGCGCGGCTATGGTCGGCATTGCGCTCGCGCTCAAAGAAAAGGGCGTAACCGATACCATGAGCGGCTCGATAAGGCTGTGCGCCGTACCCGCCGAAGAAGAAATTCAGGCGGACTTCCGCGAGGAACTGCGGAAAGCCGGCATTATCCGCTACTACGGCGGCAAGGACGAATTCCTCTACCGCGGCTACTTCGACGGCGCGGACATGGCGTTCATGTTCCACACCGGTCCCGGCATGAAAAATCTTTTCGACGTACACGCCGGCTGTAACGGCAATATTCAAAAACGCTTCACCTATCACGGCGTGGCTTCTCACGCGGGCGGAAGTCCGCAGAACGGCGTAAACGCGCTGTACGCCGCCACCCTGTCGCTGAACGCGATCAACGCTCTGCGCGAAACTTTCGCCGACTACGACCACGTCCGCGTTCACCCTATCGTCACCTCGGGCGGCGATTCGGTCAGCGTTATTCCCTCGTCCGCCACGCTCGAAACGCTTATCCGCGGCAAATCGCTCTCCGTCATCGGCAAAACGAACAATAAGGTCAACCGCGCGATTGCTTCGGGCGCGCTGGCGATGGGTGCTACCGTTACCGTCACCGACCGCACGGGCGCGGCTCCGCTCACTAACAGCCGCGAACTCCGCGAAGTCATGGCGAACGCGCTCGGCGAACTCACAGACAGAAGCGAAATCCACGTCACCGAAAACTGGGGCGGCGCTTCCACCGATATGGGCGATCTCAGTCAGGTCATGCCGGTCATTCACCCCTACGTCGCAGGCGCCTGCGGCAAAAGCCACGGCGACGATTACCGTATTTCCGACCCCGAAAAAGCATGCGTACTGTCTGCAAAAGCGCAAATCGCGCTGCTGACCGCGCTGCTCGAAAACGACGCAAGGGAGGCAATCCGCGTAAAGGAAAACTACGTCGCGCCCTTCCCCACGAAAGAAGCGTTTTTCGCCGAGTGGGATAAGTACGTTTCCGATATCGAACTCGTCGAGTACGGCGAAACCGAAACCGTCGTCCACGCGGTAAAGTAGCGAAAAAACGATTAAAGTAACGTAAGAAAAAACGAACCTGCAGTTTCGGGTTCGTTTTTTTTGCGTTATCATACGAAATATTTATTTTATAACTTCATGCCGGAAGTCGCGATACCCTCGACAAAATACTTCTGGAAGATCGTGTAAAGAATAAGGATCGGCATAATCGTGACGATACAGCACGCCATAAGCGCGGGATAATTTCTGCCCTGGGAAGTGCCCATCGCCGCGGACTTGAAGTTTGCCACGACGAGTTGGAGCGTGGCTCTGCCGGGATCGCGGAGGTACAGGAGCGGACCGAGGTACGCGTTGTAGTGTCCGATAAAGCCGAGCAAGCCTTGCGCGAGCAGCGCGGGAACGACGAGCGGTAGCATAATGCGGATAAAGATACCCGGCCAACTGAGTCCGTCGATTTTGCCCGCTTCGATAACGGAATCGGGTACGCCGTACATAAACTGGCGCAGGAAGAATATCAGACTCGCGCCGCCGAAAAACCCGGGCACGATGAGCGGCAGGAACGTATCGATCCAGCCGAAACTTTCGTACATGAGGTAATGCGGAATCATGAGGATAGTGCCGGGAATCATCATCGTGAACAGTATCACGGCGAAGAACGGCTTGCTCATTCTGAACTTGATTTTCGCAAACGCGAACGCCGCGAGCGCACCGAAGAACAACGATCCGATCGTAGGCACGAGCGAAGTGATCATCGTATTGAGAAAACCGGTCAAAAGCCACGGGATACCGGTATCGTAGTCGCTGTACTTAAAGAACAGTTTGTAGCCCTGCACGGTCAGTCCGTCCTCTTTGCCGATAAGACTGAACTCCCACGACTGCGCGTCGGCAATCGACTTGAACGACGTGACGAGAATAATCGCAAACGGCAGAACGACCAGAAGCGAAGCGATGATAAGCCCGGTATAAACTACGATATTACTGCGGATTCGGCTTCCGCTGTGAGATTTAGGCAACGTCATAATTCACCCACTTTTTCGACATAACGAAGTTTAGTTTGGTAAGCGCGGCGATAATCAGCGCAAGCACCACGCTGGCAGCGCAAGCAACGCCGTATGCCGATCCCGCGATACCTTCCTTGTAAACGTAGAACACGGCGGTAAGGCACTTCTGCCCGTTCGGATCAAGCACCTGAATACGCGTGAACGCCTGCAGTACGCCGATCGAACCCATGACCACGACGTAGAAAATCGTCGGCGTGATCGCGGGAAGCGTGACGTGGAAAAATATCTGCAGTTTGTTCGCTCCGTCGAGTTCCGCGGCTTCTTTCAGCGACGAATTCACGTTGGTCAGCGCGGCGGTAAACAGCAGAATTCTGTACCCGCAGGTCGACCACACGCCCATAATCATTATCGACCAGATAAAGTTATCGGGGCTGAACCAGTTGAAATCTCCCAACCCGAAAATTCTGTTTACAATACCGTACTGACTGTTAAGCAGCCAGTTCCACATGAACGTGGTCGCGGTGACCGAGCATACGTACGGCACAAACAGCAGTACTTTGAAGAACTTTGTGCCGGGCAGTTTCTTCGTGAGAAGTTCTGCTATGACTACCGAAATCGCGATTGACACCGGCAGTTCCAGCATAAGTATCACGTTGTTTAACAGCGCTTTCCAGAAATACTCGTCCTTGAGAACGTCGACGTAATTGCCGAAAAAGTTCTTTATCGGCAGCATTTTCGCGTTCTCGATAATGCCGTACGGCACGTCCATGAACGACATGACTAGCGCGAAGCCGATGGGAACATAGGTGAACACTATCATTGCGAGTACCGGAATCCCCGCAAAGACGGTGCCCCACAATTCGTCGGATCTTCTGATTTTGTTCTTGTTTGCGATCATTTACTCCCTCTCCTTCGGGGTACGTTATCTGTTACTTACCTTCGTGTATTTCTGTAACAGTTCGAACGTGTTTTTGTATTCTTTCGAGGACATGAACGCGTTCATAGTCATCTTGTATTCGCGAACCTGCTTGTTGAGCGGAATGGACCAGCAACCGTTACCGTCGATCCACTCGCCGTCGCTGAGGAACCACCAGTCGCCCGGCGTCTGATACTCTGCGCCGCGCGCGAAAATCTCGGCGTTCATCGGCTTGTTGCCGGCGGCGAGGTCGGCTGCAAGTATCTCGCTCGCCAGCGTTTTCTGATTGGGAAGAATACTGCCGGACTGCGCGAGGATTCTCTGCCCTTCTTCGCCCGCCGCGAACTTGATGAACAGATACGCCGCGTTCTTGACGGTGCTCTTTTTCCACATAGCCCAAGCCGTCGAACCGCTGTGCGCACCCTCGTTTCCCGCCACGGTCACGTTATCGTTACCGTCGAACTCTTTATAAACGAGCATGGGTGCTACGTCCCAGTCGAACTTCTTGATACTGCGGGCAATCGCGGTGCTGGCTCTGACGTCCACCACCATAGCCGAAGCACCGTTCTGGAACGAGCCGAACAGTCCGTCCGTGCCGAACGATCCCGGCGAAGTGGAAATGCCCTTGTTGTACACGACTACCATATCGCCGTAACGCTGATCTGCGGGAAGCGAAGCGTAATCCGTACCGTTGCCGTCTTTCATATACTCGGTGTTCTTGGCGATAGCGTCCGCCGCCGTGACTGCGAGTTTGTACGGAATAATCTGATAGAACGCGTCGGTCACGCCGCTTACGCCGCCGACCGGCTCGTGATAATGGTTTTCGTTCTTCTTGCCCGCAAGGCTCATGTACTCGGCGAACGCTCTTCTCTGCGAAGGAAGAACGTCGCACTTAGCCGCGAGTTCGTCGGTAAGATAGAATTTGTCCTCGTAGTCGAGAATTTCGCCCGCGTTATAAGTCTTGCCGTTGACGACTACGGTTTCCTTGGCTTTGTAGTTGAGCGTTGCATCCTCAAGCGTAAAGGTGTAGTAACCGCCGTTGTATTGATCGTCGGAAGATGTCAGGTACTGTATGCAGTTTCCGCCCACCGAGAACGCGTAATTGAACCACCAACTGGTGATAAAACCGTACCTGCAACCCGAGGCTTCGTTGGCAGCCTGAAGATCGGCGGCAAGTCCCGAACACTCCTGCCAACTCATGGCGATCTTGTTGTTGAAGTACCATTTGCCTCCGAGTTCGAAGTACGCTTTCGCGGGAACGGTCGCGTCCGCCGCAATACCCGCCTGCGCTTTGGTCTTGCCGTAAGCGTCCGCTTCGCCGGCGTTATACGCGGCGAGGTTTTCTTCGTACACGGAAATCTCGGTGACGTCGGCGTTTTTAAGGTAATCCTTGTTGTAGTAGATGACCGTCGATCCGCTGCCCTTCGGAAGCGCGTAATAGTGCGCGCCCTCGCCTTCGCTCTTGGTAGTGACCACGTCGTAACGGTATCTGCCCACCGCGCCTTCGTTCATGTCCGCAATGTCCGCTTCGAAGTTAAGCGTCTTGTTCTCGCTCTTTATGTACGTATCGAGGTTTTCGAGAAGCCCCGCCGTCGCCCACTTTTTGTAATACTGGTCGGAAACGAGCACTATATCGTGGCAGGTCTTGCCTTTAAGACGGGTTTCGGTAACGTTCTCGTAACTGTCGGACGATGTCTTTTCGAATTTAGCCGTGATATTGTAGGCTTTGTACTTCTCGTTGAACGCGTCGCGGAGCTGATAATAAACGTCCTCTTTCTCTCCCTCGGCATAACTGGTGAACGTGATTACCGTGCCTTCCGCCGACGCTACGATATTGCCGTCGGCGTCGAACGTAATATCCGCGCCGCTCTTGTTCTTACCGCCGCAAGCGGTCAGCCCTACCGTCGTAACCATGAGCAGTAAAGCCATCGTGAGTGTTAGAAATTTTTTCATATTTTCTCCTTATATTTCCGAATCCGCGGTTATTCCCGCGAGTTCGTTGAATTTAGTTTGCGCGTCCGTGCCTTTAAGATAAGTATAATCGGAAAACTCCGCTTTCGGTCCGAACGAGTAAATGCCTACCATGCACTTCGAATAGTACTTTCTGCCGGTAGATCCGGTAGAAGCCGTCGTGCCGCGAAGAGTAACTTCGGGAACGCCAGAAAAGACCTGCGCTTCTTCTTTGACAGCCGCCGTCACGCACAGAATTTCGTCGTTCACAAAATACGCGATAGCGTCGCCGTGACGGTAAGCCGCGAGTTTGATAACGTCGCCATCCTCCGCCGTTTCCTTTTCGTACGGCGCGTAGTCCGCTCCCGCCGTCAGCACCCACGCGGAGTTTTTCATATCGCGCTGGGCGACTCCGACGTACTTCTTCCCGCTCGTTTTATCCGTTCTTATATACAAGAGCGTGCGGTTGGACGGGAAAATATTGACTATGCCGACGTAAGGACTCGAAACCGTACCCGCGTTTATCTTCGATACGTTGCACTCGAAATAATAATCGGTGTCATAGCCGTTTTTAACGAACGCGTAACTCGTCGGCGAGAAACTGTCGAGCGTTATCTTTCTGTCGGTCGCGTTGTCCAGGCCGAGGTCGAATTTATAGGTCGGGTAGTATTTATCCGAGCCCACTTGCAGCATGCCGAACACGTCGCCGTCGGCACTCGTAAGGCACTCGCCCGTGCCGTCCGCGCGTTTGCCGATGGGCACCCAGGTGTACGGAGTCGCCTGAAAACTGAGCGACTTGGTGGTGTACGAGCGGCTGGATTTGAATTCTTCGGTATTGACCGTAGCGTCGGTCTTTGCGCTGTACGCCACGCGGTAGGT
Source organism: uncultured Clostridia bacterium (assembly GCA_934277845.1). Lineage (GTDB taxonomy): Bacteria > Bacillota > Clostridia > Christensenellales > Pumilibacteraceae > UBA10677. Next base: position 5,098 of record CAKQVV010000039.1, on the reverse strand, counting down.
AAGGTCGCCTGCGTCATACGCGCCGTTCTCGTCCTTTGTAAAGCCGAATTCGTACCAGGGGATAAACACTTCCGCGTCGAAGCCCTCTTCGTTCGTGCCGTTCAGCGTGCCGTTGACCTTGACCGCGTGCGCCGAGTCGAAATAACTCGTCACGTAAGTGCTTTTACCGCCCACGCCCACGAGTTTTGAGTACTTGCCGCCGCAGTCGAGTCTGTACTGAAGCGTTCTGCGGTCTATCGAAAGTTTATCCGTGCCGTCGGCTTTCGTCGCGGAATTGAAGAACAGTTCCACCGAAGTGTTCTGATGCACCGCGCGGAGGTGGTGATAACTCAGCACCTTGTCGTGCGCGCTGACGAAACAATGCAAGCCTTCTTCGCCGAAGTAAATATAACTGTCGACGTATATGCTGTCGTCGCTGCCGTCGTACAGGCGGTAGCAGTACTCCGAGCCGTAATTATCGTCCTTTACGCCGTCGGTTTTCATTCCGTCGGCTTCGGAAAAATCGTATACTTCGCTCGCAATCGGCTGAGCGTTCTCATAGCCGTACTTGTCGAATTTCGCTTCGCCGCAACCGGTAGCCGCGACCGCGGTGAACGCCATAAGCGCGCTGGTCAGTAATATAAGCGGTTTTTTCATGCGTTCGCCCTCCCCAGTACCGTGACTTCGGAAACCGCGAACGTATCGCCCGTTTTCGGCTCGGAAATTTCGATTTCTATCTTTCTGATATCCATATCGGCAAACTGAATCGACACCGAAGCGCCTGCGAAGATACAGTCGAAGTGTCTGTCCTCCAGCGAGAACGTCGAGTAGTCGAAGTCGAGTCTGCCCGTCTGCACTACGGCTTCTTTGCCGTCCTTACGGTAAGTAATGCGGATATTGTCGACTGCGGTGAACGAACTTTCAAACTCGCAGGCGTTATAGATCATTATCGCTTTTGCGGAAACGTAGTCGGTCCACGCGAGCGTAATTTTGCCCTTGCCTTTCCGAAAACGCGTTTCGTCGACTACCGCCGAGTCGTCGTGAATCTTGATCGTGCCGTCGTTCAGCCAGTACGCGTCGGCGTCGTCCGCAAGCCCCTCGGCCGTGACTATCGCCGCGGCGGCTTTGTTCTCGTAACCGCTGATTTCTGCGGGCAGCGGCTGAAGCGTAACGGTAGGACCGTTGGCGTAGATGACCGGAAGTCCGTCCTCGTTCGTCACGAAGCTCACTTTGTCAAAGCGGATCTTGCGCGCTTCGGCGATGGATTCGTCGTTTTTGAAAGTATGATAACTGATATACAGTTCGTCGCCCACTTTGATGAAACTGTGGTGACCGGACGAGTTCGTGTACATCGCAAGCCCGTCGGTAGTGATTACCGCGCCGCCCTTTTCGACCGCGACTTTTCTGAACGGTCCCATGGGCGATTCTCCCACGGCTTGTCGCACCTGATAACTGCCCTCTTCGTACGAGTGTACGGAGAACGTCAGGTAATAAAGTCCGTCGCGGTAGAGCATGAACGGACCTTCGTTGACCGTGCCCTCGTCTGTCTCTTCCGTGCCGTTCACCGCCGTATATCCGGTGACGGATACCAGCGAAAGCGAAGCGTAGTCGGGATCCCACCACTCGTTCATTTTCATGATATAAGTGTCGCTGCTCGTGTACCCCGCGGCGTTACGGTCGCGAGTGAACAGCAGGTACTTCTGCCCCGATACCGGATCGACGAACGGCTCCGCATCGATCGCCGAAAAGTAACCGTCGGGAAGATTGTACTCGGAGTTGCCGTACTGATACATCGGGTGATCTTTCGGCACTTTCGAAAAGTCCACAAGCGGGCGCAAACTTTCAGTAGGCTTGTTGCCGGGGTTGTACTCCTCGAACGGACCGTAAGGCGTTTTCGAGGTCGCCAGCGAAACATAGTGCGTGTTCTTGCCGTAGGTTTCGTCGCGATCGGAAGCGCTGTAATACATGTAGTAAGTTTTATCCGTTTCGTCGTAGTGCACCGCGGGTGCCCAGTAGTTCCGTATTGCCCAGAACTTGTCGAGGTCGGGGCGGAACACCGCGCCGAGGTATTGCCAGTTGGTCATGTCCTTGGTTCGCCACGCATTGATCGTGGAAGTCGCGGTGACGTAGGCGTAATAGTACCCGCCGCCGTCGATTTCCGCGCCCGTTTCGTCGCGCTCGGCAACCCAGATAAGCGACGGATCCGCGCCCTGCATGGTTTCGACGTTGCCGTAGAAAAGGCTCGTGTCGAACTCCTTTACGCTGCCTTTATAGTAAACGAAGCCGTCGCCGAAAGTGTTCTTCGTCGCACAGCCGCAAAGAAGCGCTACGCACGTTATCGCCGCCGCAAAGACGGTAAAAATCTTCTTTTTCATGCGTCCTCCTTTACGGTTATTTTATAAATTTTCACGTTCGTCACGCTGTCGTTGCGCCCGACCACGAGGTCGCGCCCCGTTTTATCGGTACAACCCGCAAAAACGTAGCCGATCGTAAAGCCGTCGAACACGTTCTGCGAACGGTCGTTCACGCCTATTCTGCCCGCGATACCGCCGAACACGCCGCTTGCGCCGCCGACGCTCACCGTGCCGGCGTTCCCGACTCCGATAAGACGAACGGAAATTCTCTTGTCGATACTCGCGCAGTAAGCGTTACCGAGAATACCGCCCGCCCGCGAAATCCCCGCGAATACCGAGCCGTAGTTCACCGAGTTCACGACTTTAAGATTGCCGGTAGCCGCGCCGACTATTCCGCCCGCGTCGTACTTGTTCGCCGCCGAAACGCTCGCGTAAGAAACGCAGTTGTCGATGACCGTTTCCTTGCCGTCCGAGTACAGCACCGCGCCCGCGATACCGCCCGCGCCGCCGTTGTCGCCGTTCTTTACGACCGTGCCTTTTACGGTAAGGTTCTTTATCGTCGCGCCGCCGACGTAGCCGAACGCACCCACGGAATTATTCGAATCGGTATCCGTAATAAGTCTGAGGTACACCGTCTTGCCGTTGCCGTCGAACGTTCCTCCGAAATAATTTGCCGCGCTCGCGCCGACTCGCGCCCATACGGGAGCGGCTTCCGTGCCGATATCGTTTTCGAGTATCACCGTGCGCCCGACGTAATCGTCACCGCCGTTGACCGCGTTCGCGAACGAAATATATTCCTCGAGCGTGCTTATGCGCGTTATAAACGTTTCGGTCGATACGAACTCGCCCTTTATCGCCACGTCGCAGGGCGGCATCACGAACTCCGTAACTATCGCTTCGGTCGCACGCGGCTTGTAAATCTCGGTGTTGTTCGCAACCAGCGTGCGCTCTTTGAGAACGTACCCCTCGTCCGGCGTAACGGTAACGGTGATTTTCTCGCCGTAAGCCGCCGTAGTCTTATCCACCGCGATCGTGCCGCCCGAAACGCTGCCCGGTACGGTCACGCCGTAAGTAACGCGCCTGAACGTCGCGGAAATATTCACGTCGTTATCTGGCATGTCGAAATACACGCCCTCGCTCGCCGCGCCGTCGATCTTGACGTAATCGACTTCGTAGCCGGTATCGGGCAAAAGATTGATCGACAACCGCTCGCCCGCCGTCGCCCCGCCTACTTTCTCTCCGCGATAAGTGACGTATACTCTGCCGTTCTCGCACTCGGCGACCGAAACGCGGTGATAAGTCCTTTCGCTCTTGCCACAACCGACGAGCGCGGCGCACAGCGCAACCAACGCCGCGAAAAGTATTAAGACGTAACTCTTTTTTCTCATTTAACCCTCATTACCACCTTTCCGGTATTTTCAAAGCGCTGAAGTATGCCGTGCGCTTCGTCCACGTCCTTTATATCCAGCACTTTATAAATACTCGGCTTTATCGAGCCGTCCTCAAAGTACTTCCACATATCGCGCGAAAGGCTTTCGAGTATCTCGTGCTTCTGGTCGTTCGTGCGGTTTCTCAGCATCGAGCCTACGAGGTGCAATCCCTTGGTGAGCAGCGGACGGAGTTTGATTTCGGTTTCTATGCCCGCAAGCGTGCTGATGACCACCCAGTAGCCGCCCCTTGCCATAAACGGCATAGCCGCGCCGAGGTCCGCTCCCGACAAGCAGTCCATACAAACGTTGACCGCCTTGCCCTCTTTCTCTAACCTTTCGAACGCCGCAGGGATCGATTCCTCTTCCTGAATAATGATCTCGTCCGCGCCGAGGTTTCCGATCTTCTCCGCAACGGCTTTGGTCTGTACGCTCGTCACGACGTACGCCCCGAACGCTTTGCCCATGGGGATCGCCGAACTTGCCAGCCCGCTCGCTCCCGCCGCGACGTACAGCACCTGACCTTTTTGCAACTTGCCCTCGATAAACAGGTTGAGATAACTCGTGCAGTAAGCCTCGGGTATACAAGCCGCTTCCTCGTAAGACATGCCTTTGGGCATTTTAAGAAGCAGTTTGTACGGAATCGCGATACGCTCGGCGTAAGCACCGCCGCCCACAAGCGCGCACACGTCGTCGCCGATCTTAAAACCGCTTTCCGCTTTCGCCGTTTCGCCCATTTCCGCGATCTTGCCGGCGAGTTCCAGCCCCGGCCAGGGCGACCAGCCCGCGGGCGAAGGATACGTTCCCGCGCGTTGCAGAAGGTCGGCGCGATTGAGCGCGGTCGCGTATATCTCCACGATAACGCCGTCGGGCGCAAGCGTAGGTTCGGCTACTTCCGACCAGACAAAATTCTTATTCTCGTCAATCAACATTGCTTTCATCGTCTTTTACCTCCGTTCCGTTTTGCGTTTTTGCCGCGGTTTCGTCGTTAATTTTTGTTATTTCGTCCGTTTTGAGGGACTTTTTCCCGAAATTCACGTTGCTCACAAGCACCGCCGCCGCAACGAGCGCGAACGCCGCGCCGTGCTGCCAGGTCAGCGTGGCGCCGATGGGCAGAAGCACCGAGATCAGCGACGCGAACAGCGGTTCGGTCATCTTTATTATGAACAGTTTGCTAAGGCTGTATTTCTGCACTACCGCGTACCACAGCCCGTAACTCACCACCGTCGCCGCGACTATGAACGCCATAATGCCTATTCCGCCCGGGGTGACTACTCCGAAACTTCCGCCGAAACTCAGCCCGATAATCGTCAGCACCACGCCGCCGATAAGCTGCGA
>CAKQVV010000038.1 GCA_934277845.1 uncultured Clostridia bacterium | reverse complement strand
CGCCTTCGCTGTTGGGGATGACGACAGGCTCACCGCCTTCGAGCACCGCCACACATGAGTTAGTAGTTCCTAAATCTATACCGATAATCTTTCCCATAATAATATATCCTCCTGAAAATTTATTTACTTATTTATTTACTATAACACGGGCTGGTCTTATGACTTTTTCGCCCATCTTGTAGCCTTTTTGGAAAACTTCTTTTACGGTGTCTTTCTGCTCTTCCGTTTCGGCGGGCATTTGCATTACCGCTTCATGAAACTTCGGATCGAACTCTTTGCCTTCGGCTTCGATTTCGGTCACGCCGTAAGACGCCAGAAGTTTGGTTATTTCGTCGCCTATCATTTTCACGCCGCCGGCGACCTGTTCGTCGTTTATCATTTTAAGCGCCTGCGCGATCGTGTCGAGCACGGGCCCGATCTTGAGTAGCACTTCCGCAGTTGCTTCCTCGCGGACTTTGCGGGAATTGTCGTTCATTCTTCTGCGGTAGTTATCAAACTCGGCTTGAATTCGTCTTGCCGAATCTGTCATTTCCGCAGCCTTTGCTTTTTCCGCTTCCGCCTGTTTTTTCAAAGCGGCAAGTTCGGACGTAAGTTTTTCGACGTCGACGGTTTCCGCTTCGGCGGTTTCCTCGTCCGCGTCGGCAACCGTGCTTCCTTCGCCGGCAACGGTTTCTTCCGCTTCGCTTGCGTCTTTAACTAAGGTTTCTTCTTTTTCCATTTTGTCGTTCCTTTTTGCGTGTTTTTTCTTATTCTTCTTCATTGTCGTTTGCCTCTTTTCCGTCGTCGGAATCGGGCAAGTCGCTGAGCGTCTTTCCTATATAGTCGAGCACGGACACGACTTTCGAGTAGTCCATTCTGATAGGTCCGATGACGCCCGCATTGCCTATCGTCACGCCGCCGACCTGGTAGTTGGCGGTAACGATCGCGCATTCGGGCATTCCCTCGCCCATCTCGTCGTCCTTTCCGATCCTGATGCTGAGACTGACGTTATCCGGCGATTTCAGCATCGGGACGAGTTGTTCTTTCGCCTCGAGCATACCGAGCATCGCACGCGCCTTGCGGACGTTTGCGTATTCGGGTTGATCGAGAAGTTTTGTGCTGCCTTCAAGCACCACGTCCGACGCGCCGCCGTTTTCGACGTAATCCTTGATTATTTTTATTATCGCCTGAAATAACTTCTCGTACTCTTTCTTGATCTCATCGATAAGATCGCCGGGTTCTATTATCTCGCCTATCGTGCGCCCTTTGAACGCCGCGGTAATGAAATTGCTTGCGACCGCGAAATAATCGTCGCCGAGCGACGAAGCAATATCGACCGTAGCGTCTTTCATTATGCCGAGGTTGGTGACGATGACGACAAGCGCGGAACGATCGTTGAGTTTGACAATCTTGACGCTCTCTACTACCGCATTGGTAACGTCCGGAATGACCGCGACACCGGTAAGGTTCGTGATTTCCGAGATTACCTTTGCGGTGTTTTTCAGTATCGTATCGATTTCGGTAATCTTATGATCGAAATAACTGTTGATGACTTTGAGTTCGCTCTTCGTAAGTTTTCTCTTCGGCATGAGTTTATCGACGTAAAGTCTGTACGCTTCGGCGGTCGGTATTCTTCCCGACGAAGTGTGCGGTTGTGCGAGATAACCCATTTCTTCGAGTGCGGCAAGTTCGTTGCGGATAGTCGCAGAACTGAGATCCGGAAGGTAATTTTCCTTAATCTCGGCACTGGATATAGGCTCGCAACTGACGATGTAACTGTCAACAACCGCCTGAATTATTTTTTCCTTTCTGCCGGAAATTCCCATTCTGCGCCTCCGTAATTTTTACAACCGCATGATCGCAGTTTCGCTTTTGCGCGTTTGCTCATTCGGACTTTCGACCGCTGGCACTCTCGCTTATGCTCAACTAGCACTCTCAACTCTCGATTGCTAACTCATTATACATCTTATTATGCGCCTTGTCAAGAGTTTTTAAAATTTTTTTTATAATTTTTTAACGTCTTTTGTTTATTCCCGAAAAGCGGCAAAAAAAGAAAACCACCGGTAAAAAATTTGCACTCATCGGCGATTGTCATATTCTATATTATAATGTGCGCGCACGTATAGGCGGCGCGATTACGGCTTGAAAGCCGGTCGTGAGTCCAACCGGTTAAAGACGGGTAAGACCGGGTTTGAATTCGACCGCTTTATTCTCTGCGCTCGCGTAAACAGTAACTGCGGACGGATTGCAGACCGTGTTTTCGTCGGCGGTTATGCGTAAGTTTTTGATCGCCTGCATATAGTCGTAAACCTCGATATTAGTAGCGTACCATATATCGTCACGCTCCGAAAGTCGAGCCAGCAATTCGTCCATTACGTTCCAGTTGTTTTGTCCGTCAAACTCGAAAGAGTGTCCCCAGATATAAAATATCGGGAGATTACACCACGTTTTCGTGTTTAAAAACGCGTCGACAAGAGCAAGCGCGCCGTTGTGATGGCAGGTCGGATTCAGTTTCAACCACTCGTCCTGCGTGCCGAATCCGCCGGTCGAGTGCGTGGTGCGGCAATATTTAATACCGCAGGCGCGCAGCGCGTCAACAACCGATTGATCATAAGTTCCGTAAGGATACGCCATACCGACCACCGGTTTGCCGATAAGGTTTTCGAGATTGTCGCGGTCGCGATACACTTCTCTTATCATCATATCGAGCGGCAATCGTTCCATAAACGGGTGCGTCAGCGCGTGACATGCGATTTCGTGACGAGCGGAAATTTCTTTTACGAATTTCTCGTCGACATGGTAAGCATTCTCGTTAAGATATGCGTCGCCTTTACCGATATTAGCCGAATTGAGATTGAACGTACATTTAGCGCCGTACTTATCAAATTTCTCGACGAGTAGCCTGTCGAACTTCGCGCCGTCGTCGCAACTGAACGTAACGGCACGTTTTTTATTTCCCGGGAAAAGATCGAATTTGATTTTCATTTTACCAGTCCTCCCTGTGACTTATTTTAATATCGTCATAAAACTCGAAATATTTGCGTTTGTATGCGTCAGCATCCTTACGTGCTTTCAATTTCTTTTGTTTTGCAATTTCCGCTTTAAGACGCTGTTGTTTTACCGTTTCTGCGTCGGTTATGACGACAGTTTCATTGTTTTTCGATTCTTCGTCCATTAAAGTAACTCCTCGATCACCGAATCCATAAGATAAAAACCTTTGTCGGTGAGCGTTATTTTTCCGTTTCCGACGGCTATTGCGCCGTAACCGACGAGGCGCGCGATTCCGGCGGATTTTTCATCCGTAAGATCGCGGTGCGTTAAAGTCGTATACTCCGATAAATCCAGCCCCGCGACGGTACGCAGCCGTAGCATTATCATTTCCGTTCGCTCGTCGTCCGGTGTAAGCGTCTGTATTACGGGTTTTGCGGTACCAGCGATATATGCGGCAATATCGGGCGTATTTGCAATACGTTTACCCTTCACGAGCGAGTGTGCCGCCACACCGAAACCGTAATAATCCGCTCCCGTCCAGTATTTGGTATTATGACGGGAAATTCTGCCGTCGCGAGCAAAGTTACTGACCTCATAACGGTAATACCCATACCGTTTCAGACACTCTGCCGCCGCTTCGTAAAGATCCGTTTCGCGGTCATCGTCGGATTTATATCCCGAGCGGTAAAGCGGCGTACCTTCTTCCACCGTGAGCGCGTACACTGACACATGACTTAATCCGAGGTTATCGAATAGTTCCGCGGCTTTGACTACGTCCGCTTCGTCCTGTCCCGGCAAACCAACGATAAGATCGCCGGATACATTTTCTATGCCGTGTCGTTTCGCAAGTTTCACCGCGCCGATAAAGTCCGAAACCGAGTGCAGCCTGCCGATCCTTTTCAATATTTCGTCGTTTGCCGACTGCAATCCCATACTCAACCTGTTTATGCCGATCTCCCGACATTCGGACAAAAAATCGGGTGTAACGGATTCGGGATTTGCTTCCGTCGTAAATTCTGTTAAACCGCTTAAATCGAACGATTGTCGTAAACTTTCCGTAATTTCCCTGAAAACGCCGCGTTGCATAACCGACGGAGTCCCGCCGCCGAAGTAAATCGTGTCAACAGCCGTTATGTCGCTTCTTTGGCGTATTTCCGCTTTAAGACGGTCTGAATATGCACGTTGCGAAGATAAATCAGGCGTTGAAACGAAAGAACAATAGGCGCATTTTCGCTTGCAATACGGAAAATGAACGTAAACGCCCGCTTTATTCCCGACCGAATTTACAGCCGAGATGTTTTTCGCGAGCGTTTGATTTTCGATTGTTTCACCGCTATTTATCAAGTTTAAGCACCGACATAAACGCTTCGCTGGGGACTTCGACCGATCCGACCTGACGCATGCGTTTCTTGCCTTCTTTTTGTTTTTCGAGCAGTTTTTTCTTTCTGGAAATATCGCCGCCGTAGCACTTTGCAAGCACGTCTTTACGAAGTGCCTTGACTGTTTCGCGGGCGATTATTTTCGAGCCGATTGCAGCCTGAATAGGAATCTCGAACATCTGACGCGGAATAACCTCTTTCAGTTTCTCGGCGATCGATCTGCCGCGATTGTACGCCTTGTCGCGGTGCACGATTATACTTAGTGCGTCGCAAACCTCGTTGTTCAGCATTATGTCGAGTTTAACAAGATCGCTCGGCTTGTAACCTTTGAGTTCGTAGTCAAGGCTTGCGTAACCGCGGGTGCGAGATTTCAACCCGTCGAAAAAGTCGTAGACGATTTCGTTGAGCGGGATTTCGTAATACATTTTCACCCGTGTTTTATCGAGGTAAGTCATGTCGATATACTCGCCGCGTTTTTCCTGACAAAGATCCATGATCGGTCCGATATATTCGGGCGGAGTGTAGATATACGCTTTGACAACGGGTTCTTCGATATGATCGACTTCGGAAAGGTTCGGCAGGTTACTCGGGTTTGTGACGGTTAGCACCTCTCCGTCGGTCTTGACGACTTTGTAATTGACTCCGGGCGCGGTTGTTATAAGATCGAGATTGAACTCGCGTTCCAGCCGTTCCTCGATGATTTCCATGTGCAGCAGTCCCAAAAAGCCGCAACGGAAACCAAAGCCGAGTGCCGCGGAAACTTCCGGCTCGTAGAAAAGCGCAGCATCGTTGAGTTTCAATCTTTCGAGCGCGTCTTTCAGATCATCGTATTTCGAGCCGTCGACGGGATAAATACCGCAGTATACGACGGGTTGAACGGGTTTGTAACCCGGGCAAGGCTCGCTTGTCGGATCGAGCGAATTCGTTATCGTATCGCCGGGAGCAGTGTCCTCGACGTTTTTGATGCTGGCGCAAACGTAACCGACTTCGCCTGCAGACAGAGAATCGACGGCGTACATTCCGGGATTGAAATATCCCACTTCTACCGTGTCGAATTCTTTGCCCGTGTTCATCAGGCGGATTTTGGTACCTGCGGAAACCTTGCCGTCTATAATGCGTACAAGGCAAACCGCGCCCTTGTAGTTATCGTAAAACGAGTCGAATATCAACGCTTTAAGCGGTGCGTCGGGATTGCCTTTCGGTGCCGGGAAGCACGTGACTACTTTTTCCAGAACTTCGTTGATACCGATACCCTCTTTCGCGCTGACGAGCGGCGCATTGTGTCCGTCGATACCGATAACGTCCTCTATCTCTTCGATAACTTCCTGCGGGCGCGCGCTGGGCAAATCGATTTTGTTGATAACGGGCAAAATCTCCAGATCGTTATCAACCGCAAGATACACGTTGGCAAGCGTCTGCGCCTCTACACCCTGCGATGCGTCCACAACCAGAATCGCTCCTTCGCAAGCCGCAAGTGAACGCGACACTTCGTTGGTAAAGTCGACGTGCCCCGGTGTGTCGATAAGGTTAAGGACGTAATCCTCGCCGCCGTGCGAGTAGTTCATTCGCACCGGAGTGAGTTTGATCGTGATGCCGCGCTCGCGTTCTATGTCCATGCTGTCGAGAACCTGATCGGAAAGTTCGCGTTTTTCCAGCGTTCCGGTCGTTTCGATAAGCCTGTCGGCAAGAGTGGATTTGCCGTGATCGATATGCGCTATTATGCAAAAATTTCGTATATTCGATTGTTTCATAACGCTATTATACGATAAAGCCGAACAAAACGCAAACGCTTTTCGCTAGTTTTTCGCACCGAAAATCGGGATTTTCGCAGCATCACGATTGACTTTATGACGCTTTTTTGAAAATTCTTGCATATTTACGGCACATGCGACGTAATTATATGAAAAATCTCTTGCATATTCGCCTGCTCCTGTGCTATAATAATTTGTGAAACAAGCGTTCGCGCGTACTTTTCGCTATGCTTTCGGTTCGTCGTTTTGTCTCTTTAACTTTATGTTTTTACCACGATCCCGATTGTCAGAACGTTTCCCCCGATTATCTTCATACGGGCTTAAGAGGTAAAAAGAATTATGGATATAAAAAAATCTTGGTTGTTCTCGCATCCGATTGCGCACAGAGGGCTTCACGGAACAGATATTCCCGAAAATTCGCTCGCCGCTTTCGCAAAAGCGATCGATGAGGGATTCCCCATCGAAACCGACGTTCGCCCCATTGCCGACGGCACGGTAGTTGTTTTTCACGACGAAAAACTCACCAGAATGACCGATCGCGACGGCTACGTTTCCAACATGACAAAACAGGATCTCGAAGAAGTGCGTCTGAAAAACTCAAACGAGCGTATCCCTACTTTTAAAGAACTGCTTGAATTCGTTGACGGCAGAACTCCGCTTCTTATCGAAATCAAAAACGAATCGGCAGTCGGTCAACTCGAACGTGACGTTCTCGATCTTTTGTCGTCGTATAAAGGCGAATATGCAGTTCAGTCTTTCAACCCCTACTCGATGGAGTTTTTCAAAAAGAATGCGCCGCAAATTCCTCGCGGTCAACTTTCCTGCTTTTTCGACAAAAAGGACCTCGGATTTTTCAAACGTTTCGTTCTCAAACGCCTGAAAATGAACAAAGTTTCTGCCCCCGATTTCGTTTCGTACAACCACGCAAACCTTCCGAACAAATACGTTTCCAGAACAAAACTCCCCGTTCTCGCCTGGACCGTGCGTTCAAATGCCGAAATGGAAAAATGCCTGCCGCATTGCGATAACATTATTTTCGAGAACTTCATTCCGGTTATCGGCGAAAAAGAAGAATAATTCCGCTTGCCTCAAACGTATAAAGTAAACCGCCTTGCAATCGAGCAAAGCGGTTTTTTGTTCTATTCTGTAAAGCCACTAAATTTACGGAACGATCCTTTCAAAAAGATTGTCGACATTTGCGTACAAAAGGTTGTGAAAAACTACCGCTACGGTCACGCCTACTCCGCAAAGTATTGTCCACGATATTACTTTCGCCACGACGGCAGACGGCAAAAACATTACAAAAATTATCGGCACCGCGATCAACAGCACCGCTACCGCCATATTGATGAGCATCGGCAAGACGGCGTTACGGTTGTTCTTGAACGCCTCGTTGGGCGTCGACCAGTTCAGTTTCGGGCGGCGCAAGTCGAAGTAGATGCAAAAACAGTTATAACCGTAGTTATACAAAAGAAGGAAGACCGCGCCGAAGATCACGTTTACCGGATCGAACGCAAGGATTGCCGACACAACAAGCGAAGTTGCAATCGACAGCGACGAAATCAGCACGTACAATAAGACTTTCGCCCTGATGAGCGTGCGATACGGCACGGGTACGACTTTCAGAAGGTAAAAGTTCCCGCCCTCGCGCGTGATGGCAGTGGACGCGCCGACGTTCATGCTTACGCTGAACATTGCGATAAATCCGATAAGCACGAAACTCCGTATCAGATTAACGAGTTTAATGACGTCAGCAGTGATTATCTCGCCGTCACCGTTGCCCGTTTCCATTCCCGACGAAAACATCGTCGACATAAAATAAATAATGATCGGACACAGCAATATCCCCGAAAGGCATTGATACGCAAACGCCGGAGTACGGACGAGTTCGCGCCATTCCTTTTTGAAAAATGCCGAGAAAGCCGAACCGCTTTCCTTGAATTCGACCTTGCTTGCGTTCTTTTTCGTTCCGCCTTCGAGAATACTGCGCGCACCTCTGCGATAAACGGACGCCGACACGAGTACCGCAATAGCGAGAAGCACCGCTACGAAACCGACAAACACCGCAAGGTTTATAAGCGAAGCAATACCGACTGAAAATTCGCCGAACGCGGTCCTGGCAGATAACGTCGCAAGTCTGGCAATTGCCGCAAGCGGAACAAGCAATTTTGCCGCAAGATCGAGCGACGAAGCCAGTGCCGCGGCCAACGCTTCCGGATCGATTTCTCCGCCCGACGAAGAAATACCGACAACGAGCATGTAATATGCGGCAAAAACTCCGCAACCCAGTACGATCACCACTATTGAGGTAAGCGCGCCCTTGTTTTTGAAAAAACTGACGATCCACATCAGCGGAATAGCAAGTATTGCAACCAGCACCAACGGAATCGCAGGAACGAGCAAAACCGCAATCACGGTTATTATATAAAACAACGCGCCTTGTCCGGTGATTATACCGACCGACAGCATTGCCGGGATCATCACTACCGTGCTGACGATAATTTCCGTGAGGTAAACCACGGACAATTTTGCCATGAATACCGTCGACGGCTTGACGGGCAAAGTGAGCATAAACTCGGTATCGCGCGAAAAATACAGGTACGTCATCATTGGCACGAGTCCGAGCAAAACCACCGACACGCACGCCGCCGCAAGCATAAGCGTGATAAATTCGGGCAACAGTCCCATAGAGTTGACTGTACTCGCAAGCACCGCTACCGTGCCGCAAATCGACGCAATCACGCCGGCAAACACGAGTCCGACGAATATGTATGCCGCCCATATCCATTTACTGCCCTTTTCTCCGCTTTTGCGGAACATATACTTGAAGAGCAGCTTGAAAATCGTGAAATAGTTTTTCATCGGATTACTCCGCTTTATCGTCGGCATCGACAGTCCCGGAAGTATGTTCTGCCGATTCGTTTTTAGTTTCCCCGGCAGACAAATCGCGGTTTTCGGCAATAGTAAAACCTTCGCCCGCAACAGCCAGAAACGCTTCTTCCAGCGACTCGTCGTTCGCCTGCGCTTTGACTTCTTCGATAGTGCCGGAAGTCACGAGTTTCCCTTTGACGATAATACCCACGCGATCGCAAATCTTTTCGGCAACGTCGAGAACGTGCGTCGAAAAAAACACGGTATTGCCCTCTTTGCAATGACGACGCATAAGTTCTTTGAGCTCGTACGCAGACTGCGGATCGAGTCCCATCATCGGTTCGTCCAGCACCCAGAGTTTCGGGTTATGTATCAATGCTCCGATTATGGATATCTTTTGCTTCATGCCGTGCGAATAAGTCCTGATCGGATTATCGAACGCTTCGGTAAGATGAAACAGTTCGAGCAAATGCTCGACACGTGCCTTGCGATTTTCCAGCGAAACACCGTAGATGTCGGCGAGGAAATTCACGTACTCTTTGCCGGTGAGTTTATCATAGATGACGTCGTTGTCGGAAACATAACCGACGTTGCGCTTTGCGTTGATCGGATCGCGCTTCATGTCGAAACCGCAAATCTCGATTTCGCCCTCTTCGTAAGACAAAATCCCCGTGAGCATTTTTATCGTCGTGGTTTTTCCAGCACCGTTCGGTCCTAAAAACCCATAGATCTCGCCGGGTTTAAGTTCGAGACTGAGATCGTCGACCGCCTTTACCGTACTGTGATTATACGTTTTCGAAACGTGTGAAATTTTAAGCATTTATTCTCCTTAAAATATTAAAATATAAAACGGGCACCGTTACTTCCGCTTGTTTTTAATAAAATCCGATATATACGCCATAAATTCCCGGATCTCTTTCTCTTTGCCGTTTTCGGACGGACGGTAGAATTTTGTGCCGACAAGCTCGTCCGGTAAATACTGTTGCTCGGCATAACCGCCGAAATCGTGAGGATATATATAGGGTTTGTCACTTTTGTCCAGCGTCGAATAATCGGTATTACGAAGATGCAGCGGAACATAACTTGCGCCGCAATCCTTAACCGCGCGTTGCGCTTCGTTCATGGCGATCACGACGGAATTCGATTTCGGTGCGGTACAGACGTATATGATCGCGTGGCTGAGCGCGAGAAAACCTTCCGGCGGTCCGAGCTTTTCATACGCGGTCATGGCGTTCACCGCGACTATCAGCGCATTGCTGTCGGCAAGCCCCACGTCTTCGCTTGCGTGCGCGATCGTGCGGCGAAAAATAATCAGCGGATCAAGCCCCGATGCTATCAGCCGAAACGCCCAGTAAAGCGCGGCATCGGAATCGGAACCGCGAAGCGACTTGCAATATGCGCTGAGCATATCGTAATATGTGCTTTCGTCGACCGAAATCGTCTTTTGCTGAATGGACTGTTCTGCGGCGGTTTTGTCGACCGTGACGCTTCCGTCTGCGGCGGGCGGCGTCGTGAGTACGGCAAGTTCCAATCCGTTAAGAGCGTTCCGAAGATCCCCGGACGCTCCCCATGCAAAGTGGCGAAGCGCGGCGTCGGTCACTGTAAGCTTCATATTGCCGTACCCGTTTTCTTTGTCTGCAATCGCGCGTTTCAATCCCTTTATTATGTCGTCCTCGTTAAGGCTTTTAAGTTCGAAGACGCGGCAGCGGGAAACTATTGCGCGAGTCATAGAAATATACGGGTTTTCCGTGGTCGAACCTATGAAAATTATACTGCCGTCCTCTATTGCCGACAATACACAATCGGACTGAGCCTTGTTCCAGCGATGACACTCGTCAAGAAGCAAATAAGTTTTCTTTCCGTAAAGTTTCAGCCTCTCTTTCGCCTCTTCGATCACGCGCTTTGCGTCGGCAACGCCGCTGGACACCGCGTTAAGTTTTTCAAACGCTCCGGCCGTCGAATTTGCGATAACCGACGCAAGTGTGGTTTTGCCGGTACCGGGCGGACCGAAAAATATACAACTGCCCAGTTTATCCGCCCTGATCGCACGAACAAGCAGCGAATTATTATAAATCAAATGCTCCTGTCCTATAAACTCGGACAGGTTCTTCGGTCGCATGCGATCAGCGAGCGGCGCAACCGATTTTTTATTCGTCGAAAAGTCAAACAAATCCATATTGTTATTATACAACCTTTGGACGCAATTTGCAAGCAAAGCAATCTCGGAACGCTTATATTTTATAGAATCAAATGCCGTAAACTTAGTTAACAATAAGGGAATTGCAGTAAAAATTAAACAATTATGTCTGACATAGTACTCTATTTTTGTCGTGAAAGCATTATATTTTTACCATTAAGAGAGGAAAATAGCCGCACCGAAGCGGAATTATACGTCACTCCGCCTATAGTCAATCTCCAATCACCTTCTTTTGCGGAATTATCGACGACAATCGTTATATTACACCCACCGCGACGAATACGGATCGTAAAACCGGGATCGCTATCGGTTAAACACGGATTCAAAGTAAGAACTTCGCCGGTGATTTTTATTCCGAGATACTTTTCGGTAATACATTTATAAAGCCAGCCGGCGGCTCCGGTATACCAGCTCCAGCCTCCCTCGCCGGCATGTTCGCCGGAATAAACGTCAGCCGAAATAACGTACGGCTCATTACCGTACTTTTCCATATCTTCCCTCGTTTTTACTTTTTCTATCGGGTTAAGCAACTGTAAAACTTTCATCGCACGTTCATATTCTCCGCATTCGAATAATGCGATCGCAAACCAAACCGCGGCGTGCGTGTATTGTCCTCCGTTTTCACGGATTCCTTCCGGATAATCCGTTATATAGCCGACTCCGGACGTATTTTTAAGAGGAGGATCGAGAAGTTTTACAACGCCGCTTCGTTCGTCGACAAGCAAGCGATACGCGGTATCGAGAGCCACGCTTACTCTATGCGCCGGCGCAATACCCGAAATTGCAGAAAAAGCCTGAACGAGAATATCGATTTTGCACTCGTTCGATGATCTACTGCCCAACACCGTACCGCCGTCTGTTACCGCTCTGATATACCTATCTCCGTCCCACGCAAGTTCGGCGGCGTTTTTAGTTTCTTCCATAATATCACGGAGTCGATCTTTGACTTCTTTATTTCCGACAAGCGGCAAAAGTTTACCGCACACATAATACAAAAACATGGTTCCGAAAAGAGTAATCCCCTTGCCTTTCTCTCCGACTTTGTCCATGCCGTCGTTCCAGTCGCCGCCTTTCATCAATACGAAGCCGTTTTCGTTCAGTTCCGTGGAAAATATAGCGCGCAAGCAATGTTCTTCGATTGATTCGGCGGTTTCGGTGTACCCCGGCGCGGCATAAACCGATTTTTGCGAATCCGCGATGGGCACGTCGCAAAGAAACGGCACGCGCTCGGAAAACAACGTTTTATCGCCGGTGAACATGACATACTCCGCCACGACGAGCGGCAAAAACAGCCGATCATCTACAAAATGAGTTCTCACGCCGATACACTCCGGATGCCACCAGTGCTGTACGTCACCGCGTTCGAACTGATGCTTCGCCGCCGTAAGGATATGCGCTCGTACAATTTTCGGATCAACGTACAACAACGCAAGACAATCCTGCAACTGGTCGCGAAACCCATAAGCGCCGCTTACCTGATAAAATCCAGTACGGGCATAAAATCTCGAACACAGCGTCTGATACGGCAACCATTTATAAAGATACCCGATTCCCGACATACCCGACATAATTTCCACACATGATAACGCGTCGTATTTTTCGCGTGCGTTTTTCAATATTTCGCCTGCAAGTTCCGGATGCGGCTGTGTTTCGCCGAACGACAAACAGAACGTAACAGTCTTTTTTCCATATGCAGGCAAAATGATTTCACACGAATATATTGCGCTCGTACCGGGCAAAGTCTTCAAGTTACCGACGCAGGTATAATTACCGCTTCCGTCCAGCATGGACAATCGGTTGAACGAATACGACGAAGCCGCGACATCCGCCGACACGACGCATTTTTTACCGTTGACCGCGTTACGGAAAATTATCGAACCGTCCCCGAATTTGCCGAACAGCGACGGAGCAGTATACTCGCCGAAATCACCGAGTACTATATCCGCAGCAAAAGCTATATCGATTTTTCGCTCTTCCGCTTCCGCATTCACCAGTTCAAGAGTATAATATTTGAC
>CAKQVV010000037.1 GCA_934277845.1 uncultured Clostridia bacterium | reverse complement strand
TCCTACATCGCGCTCCTTCACTACGCAGACGGCGAAAAGAGATACATTCTCGCTCCTTTGGGACTTTCTGTCGGCGACGTGGTGGTCAGCGGCGAAACCGCCGACATCAAGGCGGGCAACGCGCTGCCGCTCGGCTCGATTCCCGTAGGTACCCTCGTTCATAACGTCGAACTCCAGCCCGGCAACGGCGGCGTACTCGTCCGTACCGCAGGCGCGGCGGCTCAGCTGATGGCGAAAGAAGGCAAGTATGCGACGCTCAAAATGCCCTCGGGCGAAATGAGAATGATCCTTCTTACCTGCAAGGCTACCGTCGGTCAGGTCGGTAACCTCGACCACGAGTTGGTTTCGCTCGGTAAAGCCGGCAGAAAACGTCACATGGGCGTCAAACCTACCGTCCGCGGCGTCGTCATGAACCCGAACGATCACCCGCACGGCGGCGGCGAAGGCAAATCCCCCGTCGGTATGCCCAGCCCTGTTACTCCTTGGGGTAAACCCGCTCTCGGTTACAAGACCAGAAAGCACCACAAGGCAAGCGATCGCTTTATCGTTAAGCGCATAAATTAGAGGTGAATTATGAGTAGAAGCGTCAAAAAAGGACCTTATGTAGAAGCAAAATTGTTCGAGAGAGTAAAGGCTCAGGCTCAGACCAACGACAAGAAGGTCATCAAGACCTGGTCGCGCTCCTCCACGATATTCCCCGAGTTCATCGGTTGCACCATCGCCGTTCACGACGGCAGAAAGCATGTTCCCGTGTATTGCACCGAAGAAATGGTCGGGCACAAGCTCGGCGAGTTCGCTCCCACGCGTACTTTCAAAGGTCACGCAGGCGAAAAGACCACCTCGGGCAAGTAAGGAGTTTTCAAATGGCTAAAAGAATGAAAGAAAAAACCGCGAAGATCGCGGCTAATAAAGATACCAGACCTTGCGCTCATGCAAGATTCGTTCGCATTTCGCCCTCGAAGGTGAGAGTAGTCATCGACACCGTTCGCGGCAAGTCCGTAAACGAAGCCCTTAACTCACTGGCTGTTACGCCCAAGGCGGCGAGCGAAATCGTCTACAAGCTCATTCAGTCCGCGGCGGCGAACGCAGAACACAACAACGGCCTGGCAAGAGCCGACCTCTACGTCGCAGAGATTTACGCCGACGGCGGTCCGATATTAAAGCGCGTACAGCCCGTGTCCAAAGGCAGAGCGTACCGCATCAACAAGCGCACCAGCCACATCACCGTTGTGCTTGACACCAAGGAGGTTAAGTAATATGGGACAGAAAGTCAATCCGCACGGACTGAGAGTAGGCGTCATCGCCGGTTGGAACGCTCAGTGGTATGCAAATAAGAAAGACTTCTCGAAATACATTCTCGAAGATCACAAGATCCGCGAATACATCAAAAAGAAGTATTACGCTTTCGGTATCTCCAAGGTACTCATCGAGCGCGCTCAGGACAAGGTTGTCGTCAATATCCACACATCCAAGCCCGGTATGCTTATCGGCACCAAGGGTGCCGGCGTAGAGCAGCTCAAAAAAGAACTCAACAAGGTCGTCAAAGCGGGTTCGATCCACATCAATATTCTCGAAGTAAAACGCCCCGATATGGACGCGGTGCTCGTCGCCGAATCCGTAGCGCAGCAGCTTGAAAAGAGAGCGTCTTTCCGCAGAACCATGAAGCAGGCTATGAGCCGCGTAATGCGCAGCGGAGCAAAGGGCGTCAAGATCATGGTCGCAGGACGCCTTGACGGCGCGGAAATCGCTCGCTCGGAAAGCTATCACGAGGGCTCGATTCCCCTTCAGACCATGCGCGCCGACATCGATTACGGCACTGCGGAAGCACACACCACCTTCGGTATCATCGGTATCAAGGTCTGGGTTTACAAGGGAGAGGTCCTTCCCGTAGTCAAGAGCGAAGGAGGAGAACATTAATATGTTAATGCCTAAAAGAGTAAAAAGACGTCGCGTACATCGCGGCAGAATGAAGGGCAGAGATATTTCGGGCGGCGTTATCGCTTACGGCGAATACGGTCTTGTATCGCTCGAGCCCGGTTGGGTTACTTCCAATCAGATCGAAGCGGCACGTATCGCAATGACTCGTTACATCAAGCGCGGCGGTCAGGTCTGGATCGATATCTTCCCCCACAAACCCGTAACCAAGAAACCTGCCGAAACCCGTATGGGCTCCGGCAAAGGCGCACCCGAATACTGGGTAGCGGTAGTAAAGCCGGGCAGAGTTATGTTTGAAATGGCGGGCGTCAGCGAAGAAGTCGCTAAAGAAGCGCTTCGCCTTGCTTCGCACAAACTCCCCGTCAAATGCAAAATCGCCAAGAAGTCGGACATGGTAAATCCCGACAAATCCGGAGAGGAGGTTAAAGCGTAATGAAAGCAGTTAAATTCAACGAAATGAAAGACGACGAATTGAACGTTAAGCTCAACGAGTTGAAACAGGAACTCTTCAATCTTCGCTTTTCCCACGCTACCGGTCAGCTCGCTAACCCCATGCAGATGGTAAATTGCAAGCGCGACATCGCAAGAATCAAGACGATTCTTCGCGAGCGCGAACTTAAAAAGGCTTAACGGAGGAAACTAAAATGGCAGAAGCAATCGAAAGAAACCTCAGAAAAGAGCGCGTCGGCGTAGTAGTTTCCGATAAGATGGACAAGACGATCGTCGTCGCCATCAAAGACAAAGCGAAACACCCGCTTTATAAAAAGACCATCAACAAGACCAAAAAAATCAAAGCGCACGACGAGAACAACGAATGCGGTATCGGCGATACCGTCCTCGTCGCCGAAACCAGACACCTGTCGAAAGATAAGTGCTGGCGTCTTGTCGAGATCATCGAAAAGGCTAAGTAAGGAGAAACGATTATGATACAACCTCAATCCTATTTAAAGGTTGCGGACAACAGCGGCGCAAAGGAGATCATGTGTATCCGTTGCCTCGGCGGTTCGTTCCGTAGAAGTGCCAACATCGGCGACGTCATAGTTGCTTCCGTAAAGAGCGCAACCCCGGGCGGCGCGGTGAAGAAGGGCGACGTTGTCCGTGCGGTCATCGTTCGCACGCATCAGGGCGTCAACCGTCCCGACGGATCCCACATCAGATTCGACGACAACGCGGCAGTCATCATCGACTCTCAGAAACAGCCCCGCGGAACCCGTATCTTCGGACCCGTTGCAAGAGAACTTCGCGACAAGGACTACATGAAAATCGTGTCCCTCGCTCCCGAAGTTATTTAATCGGAGGAGAACGTCATTATGGCATTACATGTAAAGAAAGGCGACAACGTACTCGTTCTCGCAGGTAAAGATAAAGGCAAGATCGGCAAGGTTCTTTCCGCAGATCCCGCCAACCACACGGTTGTCGTCGACGGCGTGAACGTTGTGACAAAACATCGCAAACCCCGTTCGGCACAGCAGCCCGGCGGTATCGAAAAGGTCAACGGCAACATCGATTCCAGCAACGTGCAGATCATCTGCCCTGCTTGCGGAAAGGCTACCCGCGTGGGTAACGCCGAAGTCGCCGGCAAAAAGTCCAGAGTTTGCGTTAAGTGCGGCGCGTCCCTCGACGTAAAAGCGGCAAAGGCTGAAAAGAAAGCAGCAAAGAAAGCCGCAAAGACCGCCGAAACCGCCGTCGAGACTCCCGCCGAGGAGAAACCGGTAAAGAAGACCGCCGCCAAAAAGACGACGACCAAAAAGACCGAGGGCGCGGCAGAGAAGAAGACCGCCGCAAAGAAAACCGCGGCTAAGAAGACCGACGAGTCTTCCGACAAGTAACGGAGGTTTACAATGGCAGAAAAGAAAAATCAGGTTGCGGCTTTGGCTGCAACCGATTCGGGAAGATACCGTTTGATGAAATCCTACAAAGAGGAGATCGTCCCCGCGCTCATGAAAGAACGCGGATACAAGAACGTAAACGAAGTTCCCGCTCTCGACAAAATCATCGTCAACATGCGTCTCGGCGACATCAAGGATAACTCCAAGAGCGTGTCGAACGCAATCAAAGAACTCGAATCAATCTGCGGACAGAAAGCACTCGTCACGAAAGCGAAAAAATCCGTCGCAAACTTCAAATTACGCGAAGGACAGGCTGTCGGCGCGAAAGTTACGCTCCGCGGCAAGAACATGTACGAGTTCCTCGACAGACTCGTTTCCATCGCGCTTCCGCGCGTTCGCGACTTCCGCGGCATTTCCGGCAAGTCGTTCGACGGCAGAGGAAACTATGCGCTCGGCATCAAAGAGCACATCATTTTCCCCGAAGTATCCTACGAACTGGTTGAAAAAGTCCGCGGCTTCGACATTTGCGTCGTGACCACCGCGAAGTCCGACGACGAAGCCAAAGCACTCCTTGTCAAGCTTGGAATGCCTTTCAAGAACTGACAGGGAAAAGGAGATAATATCAAATGGCAAAGAAAGCAATGATAAACAAACAGCGCAAGGCGCAGAAGTATTCCACCCGCGAATACACCCGTTGCTCCATCTGCGGTCGTCCGCACGCTGTACTTCGTAAGTACGGTATCTGCCGTATTTGTTTCAGAGAACTTGCTTACAAGGGTGAAATCCCCGGCGTAAGAAAGTCGAGCTGGTAAGAGGAGGACGTTATGGTAGTTACAGATCCTATTGCAGATTTACTGACCAGAATCAGAAATGCGCTGACGGCTAAACACGAAACCGTTTCCGTCCCGAATTCCAGAATGAAAAAGGCTATCGTCGACATTCTCGTCGATGAAGGTTTCGTCAAGAGCGCAGAAGTCGTCGAGAAAGACGGCAAGAACGACATCGTCATCACGCTTAAATACGGCGCGAAGAACGAAAAGGTTATCACCAACCTCAAACGTATCTCCAAGCCCGGTCTCAGAGTTTACTGCGGTTACGAGCAACTCCCCAAAGTCCTCGGCGGCTTGGGCGTCGCTATCGTTTCCACCTCTAAGGGCGTCATGACCGACAAACAGGCAAGAAACAACAAGATCGGCGGCGAAGTTCTCGCCTACGTCTGGTAACGGGAGGCGTATATGTCCAGAATAGGTAGATTACACATTACCGTACCCGCGGGCGTAACCGTCGAGTACAAAGATCAGGTCGTTACGGTCAAGGGACCTAAGGGTACTCTTTCTCAGCACATCGATTCGCGCCACATCGGCGTGACCGTGACCGGCAACGAAGTACACGTAACGAGAGATAACGAAGAACTTCAGACCAAAGCGATGCACGGGCTTTACCGCGCGCTCATCCACAACATGGTGACCGGCGTCGTAACCCCGTACACCAGGACTCTTGTTATCGCAGGCGTCGGCTACAAGGCGGCGGTTGCGGGCAACAAGCTCACGATGAGCCTCGGTTTTTCGCACCCCGTGGAATACGTTATTCCCGCGGGCGTCACGATCGCCTGCCCCGACGCGAACACGATCGTCGTCACCGGCATCAGCAAAGAGCAGGTCGGTCAGGTTGCCGCGACCATCAAGTCGAAACGCCCCGTCGAGCCTTATCACAACTACGGCGTCCATTACTCGGACGAAGTGCTTGTGAAGAAAGAAGGCAAGACCGCAGGCAAGTAACGGGAGGTTAATTCGTTATGATCAATAAAGCAAATAAGAACGCCGTCAGAGCGAAAAGACACCTGCGTGTCCGCAACAAGGTTTCGGGCACGGCTGCGGTACCGCGTCTTAACGTTTACCGCTCCACCACGAACATTTACGCTCAGATTATCGACGACGTAAAGGGCAACACGCTCGTTTCGTCATCCACCATTGCCAAAGGCATGGACGTGACCGGACTTACCAAAGTCCAGGCTGCGGAAAAGGTCGGCGCGGACGTAGCCAAGAAAGCAATCGAAAAGGGTATCACCACCGTCGTGTTCGACAGAGGCGGTTACCTCTATACCGGACGCGTAAAGGCACTTGCGGACGCCGCAAGAGAAGCCGGACTTAAATTCTAATAGGAGGTTCATTCATCATGGCAAGAAGAGAACGTGAAGAAGTTAAGCCCGACGACGGTTTTTCCAGCAAACTCGTTGCGGTAAATCGTATCACCAAGGTCGTTAAGGGCGGCAGAAACATGCGTTTTTCCGCGCTCGTGGTCGTCGGCGACGGCAAGGGCAGCGTGGGTATCGGCGCGGCGAAAGCAGCCGAAGTTCCGGAAGCTATCAAGAAAGCCGAACTTCTGGCTCGCAGAAGCCTTATAAAGGTCGCTATGGACGGAAACACCATTCCGCACGAGACCGTCGGTCAGTTCGGAAAGAGTTCCGTACTCTTGAAACCCGCTCCCGAGGGCACCGGCGTTATCGCCGGCAGCTCGGCTCGTTCGGTCGTCGAACTTGCGGGCATCAAGAATATCACCACCAAGACATACGGCTCGCGCAACCCCATCAACTGCGTCAAGGCTACGCTCGAAGGGCTTAAAAACCTTCGCACGCCCGAACAGGTCGCCGCTCTCCGCGGAAAGACCGTAGAAGAGATTTTAGGGTAGGTGTAAGTTATGGCTAACAATACTAACGGCAAAATTAAAGTTACGCTTGTAAAGAGCACCATCGGGTGTCTTGAAAAGCAGAAAAAGACCGTGCAGGCTTTGGGACTTCACAAGATCCGTTCCAGCGCGATTCACGAGGACAACGCCGCTATCCGCGGTATGATCTTCGTCGTCAAGCACCTCGTCAAGGTCGAACCCGTGGAGGCATAATTATGAAAATTCATGAACTTAGTCCCGCCGTGGGAGCAAAAACTTCCGCAAAACGTCTCGGCAGAGGCATCGGAAGCGGTCTCGGCAAAACCAGCGGCAAGGGTCACAAAGGTCAGTGGGCCAGAAGCGGCGGCGGCGTCCGTATCGGTTTTGAAGGCGGTCAGATGCCTCTTGCGCGTCGTCTGCCCAAGACCGGCTTCGACAACAACTGGAAGAAGGTTTACTCCGTCGTCAATCTCGAGCGTTTTAACGACTTCGAGGACGGCACCGTGATCACCGCGGAACTCCTTTTGGAAGCAGGAGTGCTTTCCAAGATCGAGCCTTACGGACTCAAGGTGCTCGGCAACGGCGAACTTACCAAGAAGTTGACCGTAAAGGCAAACAAATTCTCCAAATCCGCTATTGAGAAAATTGAAAAGATCGGTGGAAAAGTAGAGGTGTTATAATGTTTCATACGTTGGCAAATGCTTTCAAGAACAAGGACGTCAGAAAGAAGATGCTCATTACGCTCGCTCTGCTCTTCGTGTATCGCATCGGTTGCTGGCTTCCCGTCCCCGGCATCAGCGCGGCAGTAAACAGTTCCGTTACCGGTAACGACTCGTTGCTCACGCTCTTGTCATCCATTACGGGCGGCGCGCTCGCTAACGGCGCGTTCCTCGCAATAGGCATTTCCCCCTACATTAACGCTTCCATCATCATTCAACTTCTCACCGTCGCTATTCCGTCATTGGAAAGACTTTCCAAGCAGGGCGGGGAAGGCAGAAAAAAACTTACCAAAATCACCAGATATGCCACGCTGATCCTCGCCATCGCTCAGGCGACCGCGATCACCGTCAGCTGGGCTAATCAGGACGGACTCGAAACCGCTATTTTCAGCGGAATTCTCACCGAAAAGTGGATGGTCGGCATTTTCGTCGCCGTCATGCTTATCGCGGGCTCGATGTTCACCCTTTGGCTGGGCGAGCGCATCACCGAGAACGGCATGGGCAACGGTATTTCGCTCCTCATCTTCGTCGGTATCCTCGCAAGCGCAGGCTTGTCCATCATCGCCAAGTTCACCGAGGCGATCGGCGGCAGCCAGACCGCTATCTGGGAACTTCTCGGATTCGTACTGATGGTTATCGTCATCTTCGCGCTTATCGTGTTCGTGGACCTCGCCGAACGCAAGATCCCCGTTCAGTACGCAAAGCAGATCAAGGGCAGAAAGCAGTACGGCGGACAGAGTACCTACATTCCGCTCAAAGTCAACGCCAGCGGCGTTCTCCCCATCATCTTCGCAACCGCGATCATTACTTTCCCGCAGCTTATCGCCCAGATGTTTATCAACACCGGCGAAGGCGCGCAGAACTTCTACGCCTGGTGGGTAAAGTGGCTCGGCAGCGGCACGCCTATCTACAGCGTGTGCGTCGGTCTTCTCATTCTGTTCTTCTGCTACTTCTATGCGCAGATCCAGTTCAACCCCGAGGAAGTCGCCCGCAACATTCAGCAGTACGGCGGATTCATTCCCGGCATCAGACCCGGCAAACCTACCTACGAGTATCTCGTCAGAATATCCAAGAGAATAACGCTGTTCGGCGCGATCTACCTTGCGTTCATCGCGATCGTTCCGTCGCTTATCTTCTCGCTGGTTCTCGACTCGACGCTCGTCAACGCGCTCAGCGCGACCGGTATGTTGATCGTCGTGTCCGTTGCTCTCGAATTCGACAAGCAACTCGAAAGTCAGTTGATGATGAAGCAGTATAAGGGTTTCTTAAAGTAAAAGGATTGTCCGATCAGGCCGCGTTCCGTGCGCCGCAGCGCTTTCCCGGGCAGGGAAGAGACTGTGCGCGGGGCGTGGCTTCGGTCGGAAAAAAGGACGAATTATGAATTTGATTTTGTTGGGAGCACCCGGCGCCGGTAAAGGCACGCAGGCAGTTCGCATCGCGGAAAAGTACGGCATTCCGCACATTTCCACCGGTGACATTTTCAGAAAGAACATCAAAGAACAAACCCCCATCGGTATTACGGCTAAATCGTATATCGACAAAGGTCAACTCGTTCCGGACGAAGTAACCGTCGAAATCGTAAGGCTTCGCCTTCTCGAGGACGACGCGAAAAACGGTTATCTCCTCGATGGTTTTCCGAGAACGCTGGCGCAAGCCGAAGCCCTCGATAAGATCGCGGATATCGACACGGTAATCAATATCGACGTCGATCTCGACGCTCTTTCCGATCGTCTTACCGGCAGACGCGTATGCTCGAAATGCGGCGAAAGTTATCACGTTTCCACCAAAAAGGACGACGACTGCTCGAAGTGCGGCGGCAAACTTATGCACCGCGACGACGACAAGCCCGAAACCGTGGCAAATCGCCTCAAAGTTTACACCGCGTCCACCGCGCCGCTCATCGACTACTATTCAAAACAGGGTAAACTCGTGAGCGTCAACGGCATGAATAAAATCGAAGAAGTATTCGGCGAAATTACCGAGGCGCTCAAAAAATGATTACCGTAAAAAGCGACGCGGATCTCGAAAAAATGCGCGTTGCGTGCCGGATCACCGGCGACGTTCTCAAAATGATCGAGAAGTACGTAGTTCCGGGTGTGTCCACGCAGGAACTCGACGAAATAATCGAGGACTTCATCAGGACGCAGGGCGGCACGCCTAACTTCAAGCATTTGTACGGGTTCCCGGCTTCCGCCTGCATCTCTATCGACGACATAGTCGTTCACGGAATCCCGTCGGCAAGAAAACTTACCGAGGGCGAAATCGTGAGTATCGACGTCGGAGCCGCTTACGGCGGATTCAACGGCGACGCGGCGAGAACATTCGCGGTCGGCAAGATAGACGGAGAAAAGCAGCGGCTTATCGACGTGACCAGACAAAGTTTCTTCGAGGGCATCAAAAACGCTCGTGCGGGCAGACGCTTAGGCGATCTTTCCCACGCAATCCAGAGTTATGTCGAAAGCAACGGCTTTTCGGTCGTGCGCGTAATGACCGGTCACGGGATCGGCAGACGTGTCCACGAAGATCCGTCGATTCCGAACTTCGGCGCGGCAGGCACCGGCGTTATGCTCAAAAAAAACTACACGCTCGCGGTCGAACCCATGGTCAATCTCGGAACTTTCAAAGTTTTTATCGACAAAGGCGACGGCTGGACGTGCAGAACGCTGGACGGCAAGCCGAGCGCGCACTATGAAAACACGATTCTCGTCACCGACGGCGAACCCGAAATTTTAACCCTGTAAAATTACCTCTGGTCGAAAGCGGCGGTGAAAAAATTAACCCTATAAAAATACTTTACAAACGGGCATAAGTTGTGTTATAATAATATTTGCGGTTTACAAGGTGGGTGCATTTTGAAGGAAGGTTATATCGTAAAGAGTCTAAAAGGACACGATACCGACAGAGTGTACGTCGTGTTGTCGAAGGTGAACGATGACTTTGTTCTCGTCGTCGACGGCAAGTACCGTAAACTCGATAATCCGAAGCTGAAAAGAATCAAGCATCTCGAAGTAATCCGGGAGTGCGAAATTCCCGTGAAGATTACCGACAAAGCCGTGGAAAAAATCGTTAAATCGATCTAGGGAGGGCGTATGCCGAAAGACGATAATATCGAAGCCGAAGGCACGGTCGTAGAATGTTTGCGTAACGCAATGTTCAAGGTAAAGTTGTCCAACGGACACATCGTTACCTGTACCATTTCCGGCAAAATCAGAATGCACTATATCAAGATTCTCGAAGGAGATACCGTTAAGATCGAAATGTCGCCTTACGATATCACCAAGGGCAGAATCACTTACAGAAACAAAAATTAAAGGAGTTCATCATGAAAGTCAGATCTTCTGTTAAGCCTATGTGCGATAAATGCAAGGTCATCAAACGTCACGGCAAGGTTATGGTTATTTGCTCCAAGTACCCCAACCATAAACAAAGACAAGGTTAATAAACGCGCGTTCATCCCGCTGGCCCAAACGGAAATCCGTTCGGGCTGTCGGGCTATTACGCGATTTCTGTTCGGCGGTTCAGCCGGCGGATACTACGGCTGTCGTGCGGGAGCGCAGGGCTTTGCGCGAAAGTATTCGTTCAGGCTTTCGTCCCGGAAGTTTCCCGGAATTGACGCGGAAAACAAACGCGGACAGATTTTGCGGCTAACATTCCATAGCGGCAAAAACTTCGTTCGTTTCTATATAATAAAACATATTTCTATTTAAAAATTCAAAGGAGTCAACAACAGTGGCAAGAATTGCTGGTATTGATTTGCCGAGAGAGAAACGCGTAGAAATCGGTCTTACCTATATCTACGGTATCGGTCGTCCTCTGGCAAACAAGATTTTACAGGAAACCGGTGTCAGCCCCGACGTTCGCGTCAAGGACCTCACCGAAGAGCAGGAAAACGCGCTCCGCACGTATATCGAGCATAACGTCGTCGTCGAAGGCGACCTTCATCGTGAAGTTGCGCTTAATATCAAGCGACTTATGGAAATCGGTTGCTATCGCGGCGTAAGACATCGTAAAGGTCTGCCCGTCCGCGGTCAGAGCACCAAGCAGAACGCGCGCACCCGCAAGGGACCGAAGCGTACCGTCGGACGCGCTAAGAAAGCGACGAAGTAATCGGGAGTGTAACGACTATGGCAGTTAAGAAAACTACTAAGAAAAGAGTGACCAAGAATATAGATAAAGGTCAGGTTCATATTCACGCGTCTTTCAACAACACGCTGATAACCTTTACCGACGAACAGGGCAACGCTATTTCCGCTTGCAGCGCGGGCGCGCTCGGTTTCAGAGGTTCGAGAAAGAGCACCCCGTTTGCGGCTCAGCAGGCTTGCGAAAAAGCGGCTGCGGTTGCGAAAGAACACGGTATCCGCTCGGTCGAAGTATTCGTCAAGGGCCCCGGTTCGGGACGCGAATCCACGATCCGCGCGCTCGAGACCGTAGGCATTGCAGTTACGGCTATTACCGACGTGTCGCCTATCCCGCACAACGGTTGCCGTCCGCCCAAGCGCAGAAGAGTATAATAGGAGAAACAGACAATGGCTAAATATACTAACGCAGATTGCAAACTTTGCAGACGCGAAGGTTCGAAATTGTTCCTTAAAGGCGAGCGTTGCACCACTAAAAAATGCGCGATGGATCGTCGTCCCGTAGCCCCCGGCATGCACGGCGTTACGAGAAAGAAAGCGTCCGAATACAACGTCCAGCTTCGTGAGAAACAGAAAGTTAAACGCGCTTACGGATTGCTCGAAAAACAGTTCCGCGCTTATTACGAAGAGGCAGAACGCCTGAGCGGCGTCACCGGCGAGAACATGCTTGCGCTCATCGAAAAGCGTCTTGACAACGTCGTCTACCGCATGGGTATAGGCTCCAGCCGCGCTCAGAGCCGTCAGGTCGTCAATCACGGTCACATCACCGTGAACGGCAAGACCGTCGACATACCGAGTTATCAGGTTAAACCCGGCGACGTTATCGCCGTAAAGGAAAACAAGAAAGATAACGCATTGTTCAAGGAACTTCGCGGCGCGAAGATCGTTATGCCGAAATGGGTAGAGTTCGATACCGAGAACTTCACCGGCAAAATCCTCGACAACCCGAAACGCGAGGATATCGACCTTAACATTAACGAACAGCTTATCATCGAGTTGTATTCCAAGTAATCAGGTTGCTTTTCAGCAATTCAGACAAGGAGATAATTAAATATGATGGAAATCGAAACGCCTAGAATCACACTGGAGGAAAGTGCCGATAACAAATCGGGCAAGTTCGTAGTAGAACCTCTCGAACGCGGTTACGGAATTACGCTCGGAAACGCTTTGAGGCGCGTGCTCCTGTCGGCTCTTCCCGGCACGGCTGTGGTCGGCATCAACATCGAGGGCATCTCTCACGAATTCTCCACGATTCCCGGCGTCAAAGAGGACGTTGCGGAAATCATACTCAACCTGAAAGGTCTTAATCTGAAAGCCGAGTATGCCGACAAATCGCTGAAAAAAACTCTTAAAATCGAGAGAAAAACTCCCGGTGTAGTTACCGCCGCGGATATCGAGCGCGATCCCGAAATCACTATCCTCAACCCCGATATGTACATTTGCACTCTTGACGAGGGCGGCGTACTCAACATGGAAATGTCGGTGGGTTGCGGCAGAGGTTACGTCGTTGCCGCCAACAACAAGGATTCGTCCAAGCCGATCGGGTATATTCCCATCGATTCGATCTTCACTCCCGTGAAGGCGGCAAGTTACAGCGTCGAGTCCACCCGTGTCGGTCAGAGCATCGATTACGATAAACTCACTCTCGAAGTAAAGACCGACGGTTCGTTGTCCGCAAAGGAAGTAGTCAGCCTCGCCGCAAAGGCGATCTGCGAACACATCAGACTGTTCGTTGACCTCAGCGACACTTTCAGCGGTACGACAATTCTCGTCAGCAACGAAGGCGACAAGCACACCAAGATTTTGGAAATGAGTATCGAGGAAATGGATCTCTCCGTTCGCAGTTACAACTGCCTTAAACGTGCGGGCATCCATACCGTCGAGGATTTAACTAAAAAAAGCGAAGACGATATGCTTAAAGTCAGAAACCTGGGCAGAAAATCGCTTGACGAAGTTATTGCCAAACT
>CAKQVV010000036.1 GCA_934277845.1 uncultured Clostridia bacterium | reverse complement strand
ACCTCGTGGTGCGCCCCGAGGACATCAGGATTTACCCCGCCGGCGGCGAGAAGGGACAACTCGAGGGCAGAGTGCTGACCACCGTTTTCAAAGGCACCTGGTACGAAATGGAAATCGAGTCGAACGGCTATGAGTTCACCGTGCAGTCCACTTCCGAGGCTAAACCCGGTGAAACCGTTCGTCTCGGCATCAAACCCGACGGCATACACATCATGAAAAAACGCCGCACCGTCAACGAGTTCCGCGGCGAGATCGTCGGCGAAAACACCGTAGACTTTTGCGGCGGCACGTTCGAGTTCGACAACAAAGACAATCTCGAAAAGGGTACGCCCGTCAAAGTCACCGTTCCGTTCGACGCGGTCGAACTTCTCGACGACGAGGAAGACGGAACGATCGGCGCGAACGTCACCCAGACGCTGTACAAAGGCAATTACTATCAGGTTCAGGTCTACACCGACACCGACGAGGACTTCTACACCGACACCGCCGACGAGTGGGATATGGATGACCGCGTGGGCGTCAAGGTCGATCCCGCAAAGATCACCGTCGAGCCGATAGCGGAAGAGGACGACGAAGAAAAACCCGACGAGGAGAACGGCAATGAAGAAAACGCATAGTTTCCGTCCGGCGTTCTTCGCGCTGCCTTATGTGCTGATCTGCGCGATTTTCGTCGTTTTTCCGCTTATACTCGTGCTTGTGTACGCGTTTATCGGTTCGGACGGAAGTTTCACTTTCGACAACTTCGCAAAAGTGTTCTTGCCCGGGAGCGGCAACCTCGTATTGCTGCTCAAAACCATCGGGATCGCCGCGCTTACCACCGCCATTTGTCTGCTTATCGCGTACCCCACGGCAATGATTCTGGCGAGCGCGCCGTTCAATCGCTATGCCGTACTTGCGCTGCTGTTCATTATCCCCATGTGGATGAACTTCGTGCTGAGAGTTATCGCACTCAAATCGCTTTTGTACCTGTTCGGCATAAGCAACGGCTTTTTCTCGATGATTTTCGGTATGGTATACGACTTTTTGCCGTTTATGCTCCTGCCCATTTACACCGTACTCACCGATATGGATAAAAGTTACGCCGAAGCCAGCGCGGACCTCGGCGGCAACGGCTTCGTCACGTTCGTCAAAGTCACGCTCCCGCTGTCGGCGGGCGGCATCGTCAGCGGCATAACCATGGTGTTTATGCCCGTGTTCAGCGCCTACGCCATCACCGGTATGATGGGCGACGCGACCACCAACGTAATAGGCGGCAAGATCAACGGTTTGTTTACCACCACCAGCACCTGGGGCGTGGGTTCGGCACTCTCGTTCGTCCTGCTTATCCTCGTGTTCCTGTCAATGTTTATCAGCGGTCTTGCCACCAGGAGGACGCCCAAGGCTAAGCCCGCGGCAAAAGGAGGGGACGCGCAATGAACAAGAAACTCTCTCTGATACTTCGCTGGGCATTTCTGATCGTCGTTTTAATAGTGATCTATATGCCCATCGCGCTCATTATCGTGTATTCGTTCTCGTCCGAGAAGAATATCGGCAATAACTTCGGTTCGTTCACGTTCTCGCTGTACGCGAGACTGTTCACCAACAAGCAGCTTATGTCGGCGACGATCAACACGCTCATGATAGGACTCGTGTCCGCGCTGCTCGCAACGCTTATCGGCACGTTCACCGCGGTAGGACTGTACTACATGAAACGCGGCAAAAAAGCGGTCAACTTCGTTTCGCAGATCACCGTCGTCAACGCCGAAATCGTGACGGCAGTCGGTTTCTTTCTCTTGTCGATCTTCATTCGCGACGTATTGAAACTTCCGCTCCAACGCGGCGTCGGCTGGCTGATAGTCGCGCACACCGTCATGGTCACGCCCTACGTCATCCTGACGGTAAGTCCCCGGCTCAATCAACTCAACCCGAACCTTTACGAGGCGGGACTCGATCTCGGCGCGGGACCGCTGCGCACGTTGTTCACCGTCATTATTCCGCAACTCGTGGGAGGCATGATCTCGGGTTTTGCGCTCGCGTTCACGCTGTCGCTCGACGATTTCGTCGTCACCAACCTCAACAAGGGTACCAACGGCGTCAACACCGTTTCCACCTATGTTTACGCCAGCCTGAGAAGAAACCTCGATCCCGCGATCCGCGCGCTTTCCACGATATTGTTCGTATCGGTGCTTGCGATACTCATTATCGTAAACATCGTGCGTAAAAGCAAGGAAAAGAAACAGGAAAAAACCCGGTAAGCAATCGGAAAACGCTTGCTTCCGCTGTAAAATTTTTATACAAGGAGATAAAGACTATGAAAAAAATCGTTGCGCTTCTGTGCGCGCTCGTAATGGCGATCCCGGTGTTCTCGCTCGTCGGTTGCGGTTCGAGGGACGAACAACTCAAAATGTACGTTCCCGGCGAGTACATCGACGAAGGAATTTTCGACGGGTTCAAGGAGTTTTACAAGGAAAAGACCGGCAAAAAGGTCGACGTGGTTGTCACTACCTTTGAAACGGTAGAGGAAATCATCACCGCCGTCGAACGCGACAATGCCGACTATGACCTTCTGCTTCCGTCCGACTATGCCGTCGAGCAACTTATAAAGAAAGATCTGCTTCTTAAAATCGACAAGGAAAGAGTGGACGCAAGCAAAGTTATCAAGTCCGATTACGTCGAGAGAGCGAAGATTTCCGATCCGACTCTCGAATATTCCGTCCCGTATATGTACGGTACTTTCGGCATCATGTACGATTACGAAAAGACGGGCAAGCATATCGACAGTTGGTCGGCGATCTTTACCGACGAATACAAGGGCAAGAGCGCGAACAAAGATTCGCTCCGCGAGGCGATCACTTCCGCGGCGATCTGGAACAAGCGCGACGAACTCGGCGCGGCCTCCGACGGATTTACGAACTACGGCGAAGCATACCAAACCAAACTGCAATCGATTTACAATGATTTTACCGACGAGGCGATTGCCGGCGCGGTAAGCGAACTTAAAACCATGAAACAGTATTCTGCATTGTGGGGCACCGAGGATCTTAAATTCAACATGGCTTCGGGCAACACCGACGTTGAGGTTGCGCTTATGTGGTCGTGCGACGCCGGCTATATCATGAACGACTATGAGGACGACGACGGAAACGAACACACCGGCAACCGTAATATCTGGTACGTCGTGCCCAAAGAAGGCGGCAATATTTATCTCGACTGCTTCGTCGTTTCAAAGTACGCGAAGAACGTCGAGGCTGCCAACTACTTCCTCGAATACATCTGCGGCAAGGATATCGCGATCAAAAACAGCGAGTACGCCGGCGCGATCAGTCCCGTAGCCGAGGCTTACGACGCGCTTTACGCCCGGTATTCCGGCGACGCAACTCTGGGCGAAGGCGCGGCGGAAAGTTGGAGAGAAATGTATCTCGACATGCTTTTCCCGTCCCATGAAACGCTCGCAAAATGCGGCACGATGCGCGATTTCGGCGACCGCGACGCGTATGTCAGCAACCAGTGGAACAACGTTCGCGGCTGATCGCGAATTAAACTTAAGGTATGAACGACACGTTTAATTATGACGCAATAGTAGTGGGAGCGGGCCACGCCGGAATAGAGGCGGGGCTCGCCCTCGCGCGTATGGGACTTCAGACTCTCGTACTGTCGATCACGCTCGACAACGTGGGATACCTTGCCTGCAACCCCAGCATAGGCGGCACGGCGAAAGGACATCTCGTCCGCGAGATCGACGCGCTGGGCGGCGAAATGGGCGTAGCCGCGGACAAAACGCTCACCCAACTTCGCATGCTGAACAGATCAAAAGGCGCGGCGGTGCAGTCGCTCCGCGCTCAGGTCGACAAGTACAAGTACCACGAATATATGAAACGTACGCTGGAACGCCAGCCGAGGCTGCATCTCCGTCAGGGCGAAGCCGCCGAAATTCTCTGCGACGGCGACCGGGTTACGGGCGTCCGTACCGTCTATAAAATGACTTATCTCGCGCCCGTGGTCGTGCTCGCCTGCGGCGTGTACTTAAAGTCGACCATTATCGTCGGCGACGTCATCGAAGAGAAAGGTCCCGTGTGCTTTAACCGCGCGAATCGTCTTTCCGACAGCCTTGCGTCGATGGGCATCGAACTCCGCCGTTTCAAGACAGGCACGCCTGCGAGAATCAAGGGCAGTACCGTCGACTTTTCCGCGCTTGAAGTGCAGGAAGGCGACGACGATATTTACTCGTTCTCCGCGCTCAGCAAAAAAGTCAACGCGAAGAAACGCCGCTGTTATCTCGGCTATACCAACGAGGGAACGCACGCGGTCATCCGCGACAACCTGTCGCTTTCTCCCAAGTATTCGGGGCTTATACACGGCACTGGCGCGAGATATTGTCCGTCCATCGAGGATAAGATCGTGCGGTTTGCGGACAAAAGCCGTCACCAGTTCTTCCTCGAACCCGAGGGCGAAGGTACGGAAGAAATGTATGTTCAGGGTATTTCGACTTCGCTGCCGGCGTTCGTGCAGTACGGCATGTACCGCAGTATCCGCGGCTTCGAAAACGTGGAGATCATGCGCGACGCTTACGCAATAGAGTACGACTGCATCAACCCGCTCGAACTTTATCCCACGCTGATGCACAAAAAGTACAAGGGCTTGTTTTTCGCCGGGCAGATCAACGGTACCAGCGGCTATGAAGAAGCCGCCGCACAGGGTATAGTCGCCGGGATCAACGGCGCGTTATATTTCCAAAAACGCGAACCGGTTGTGCTTACCCGCGACAATTCGTATATCGGCGTGCTTATCGACGATCTCGTGACCGTCGGCACGGACGAGCCGTACCGCATGATGACGTCGCGAGCCGAGTTTCGGTTGTCGCTCCGTCAGGACAACGCCGACCTTCGCCTTACTCCGATAGGAGAGAGAGTGGGACTGGTCACTAAAAAACGCAAAAAAGCGTATGAGAAAAAACTCGCGGAACTGAATAAAGCACGCGAGAGAATGAATACGACCTATACCCCGTCGGAAGTCGCGCCGCTGTTTGAAAAATTCGGCGAGCAGATGCCGAAGTCCGGACTTGCGTTGTCCGCGATCGTGCGCCGCGCGTTTGCCACGCCGAAGATCCTCAACGAGTATCTGCACGCGTTCGACGGTATCGATCCGGCCGCCGTAGAACAGGCGTTCGTGGAAGTCAGGTATGAAGGTTATCTCGCCCGCGCGGAAAAAGCCCGCGCCGAGCAGAAACGACTGGAAAACGCTTCGCTGCTTCCCGATACCGACTACCGCGGAATAAGCGGACTACGGCTCGAAGCCGCGGAAAAACTCAACCGCGTCAAGCCGTTGTCAATCGGTCAGGCGTCGCGTATTTCCGGCGTAACCCCCGCCGACATAAACGTACTGATAATCAATTTGAAGAAATAGGCAATAAGTTATCCGAAAATACAGGTTTCCCCCTTGGTGGAAGTTGTCGCGTAGCGACTGAAGAGGGGATAATAACGCAAACTCGGCATAAAGCGTTTAACAACCGATAAAAAGACTTATTATCCTTTACGAAAAATTCGATTACGAATAATACTTAAGTTCGCCGTTGCAATCGCAGAGAATTGCAGCTTTAGCACAGGTTTCGCAGTAGTCCGAGCCGCATGCGGAGCAATGCCGCGCCGAACCCGGGTTTATCGTTTTTCCGCAGATTTTACATTTCATAACGCATTTAGTGTGTGCTGTTTCACGTCGATTATGCCGTTTTTGAGTAAAAACGTGCGATTTTACGTTCCGAAAATAAAAAAATAGCGTAAAATACTTGCAATAATTCGGTTATTATAGTAAAATATAATCAACTTGATAGGGCAAACCTATGAAAATCGCTTAAAATTTAAAAGGGGACTGAAAATGAACATCAGCGAAGTACGCGTAAGACTGGTCAAGAAAGAAGAGGGGAAACTCAAAGCCGTTGCGTCGATCACTATAGACAACTGTTTCGTGGTCCACGACGTGAAGATTCTGGAAGGTGCGGACGATTTCTTTATCGCCATGCCCAGCAAGAAAACGCCTGACGGCGAGTACAAGGACATCGTGCATCCGCTTAATACCGAAACGCGCGAAATGCTGAAAAAAGCCGTTCTCGACGAATTCGAGAAGGTTCGTTCGCAGGTTGCGGAAGAAAACTGAATCGCATAAATCGAAGCAGAGGACGCGGCGAAATTATCGTCGCGTTTTTCTTTTTTGTCCGTCACAGTAATTTCACAAAAAACTTTTCGTCAAACGATTGCAATTTTTTACGTTAGTTGTATAATATCCGTAGTTAAAATAACGGTCGCACGAAGGACGAATTATGGTAAAGTCGCTCACCGAGGGCAAACCCCTTAAACTGATACTAGTATTTTTGTTGCCCATATTCATAGGCAACGTTTTTCAGCAACTTTACAGTATGGTCGACGCGATCATCGTGGGGCGGACGCTGGGCGAACTTGCGCTCGGCGGCGTCGGCGCAACGGGACCGCTCACGTTCCTTATTTTCGGGTTTGCGCAGGGGCTTACCGCCGGTTTTGCGATCATTACCAGCCAGTATTTCGGCGGCAGCGACGAGAGCGGAGTGAAACGCAGCGTAGCAGCGGCTTTTGTCCTGTGCGTGATTCTCACCGTGATTCTCACCGCAATAAGTTGTCTGTGCGCGATGCCGCTTCTCCGGCTTATGAACACGCCCGAAACTGTCATCGGTTATGCCTATGATTATCTTATTTCGCTGTTTATCGGCATGGGCGCGACGGTATTTTACAATATTCTTGCGTCTATACTGCGTGCGGTAGGCGATTCGCGCACGCCGCTTGTGTTTCTTATAATAACCTCGGTACTCAACGTCGGACTTGACTTTTTGTTTATTCTGACGTTCAAGACGGGCGTTGCCGGAGCCGGCTGGGCAACCGTCGCCAGCCAGATAATATCCGGCGTCGCGTGCCTTATCTATATGCTGATCAAATATCCCGCGCTCCGCATTTCCGCAAAGGACTTCAGGGGCATCGGGCGCGTGTCGCTGAAAGAACTGTGGGTGGGGCTTCCCATGGCTTTGCAGTTTTCCATTACCGCGATCGGCGTAATGGCGCAGCAAACCGCGCTTAACGGCTTCGGCGACGTAGCCGTGTCCGCATGCTCGGCGGCGTTCAAGATCGATAATCTCGCCAACCAGTCGCTTGCCGCGCTCGGCACCGCGATGGCTACCTATGCCGGGCAGAATTACGGAGCGGGCAAACATGACCGTATCCGCAGCGGCGTCCGCGCGGGACTGCTTATCGACGCGATATTCTCGGCGGCGGGACTTGTGCTGGTACTGGCGTTCAATGAAATATTGCTAAGACTCTTTATCGCGGATCCGACGGAAGAAATGGTGTATTATTCCAAAAATTACCTGATATTTCAGGCGGCGTTCTACTTTATTCTCGGCACCGTGTTTCTCTACCGCAATACTCTACAGGGCATGGGTTGCAGTCTGCTCACGGTCATTGCCGGCGTCACCGAAGTCGCGATGCGCTTCGTCGCGGTGTTCCTGTTCGTCGGGTGGTGGGGCTACACGGGACTGTGCATGTCCAACCCCGCGGCGTGGATCGGCGCGACCGTCTATCTCGTTGTCGCCTACTACACGGTAATGCACCTGCGCACTAAGAGCCCGAAAATCGGTAAAACAGCCGACGCTTTGCCCGAAAAGAGCGAAAGTCCGATATAAAGTAACGGAAATAAAGAGTAAAACCGCGTTTCGGCGCGTAAAAATGCGCTTAAAATATTGACACGACAACCCGCGGTAGTATATAATCTTATAAATCAATTCGCCATAGCGGAGAAAACCGATGTTAGAAGATATTAAATTCAGAGTACTGCAGGCAAATAAATCACTCGTTCAGAACGGGCTTGTGCTTCTCAACTGGGGAAACGTGAGCGAAATCGACCGCGAATCCGGACTGGTCGTCATCAAGCCGTCCGGCGTCCCTTACGATACCATGACCATTAAAGACATGGTTGTCGTCGACCTTAACGGCGAAGTCGTCGAGGGTAATCTCCGTCCGTCGTCCGACACACCCACGCACGTCGAACTCTACCGCGCGTTCGAGGAAATCGGCGGCATCACTCACACGCACTCGACTTTTGCCACTTCGTTTGCGCAGGCGGGCAGGGATATTCCGTTCTACGGCACTACGCATGCCGATTGTTTCTACGGCGATATTCCGTGCGTGCGCGCGCTCACCGAGGAAGAAGTCAACGGCGATTACGAGCAGAATACCGGCTTTGCGATCATCGAGAGTCTTGAAGGGTGCAATCCGCTGGAAACGCCCGCCGTGCTCGTCAAATCTCACGGCGCGTTTACTTTCGGCGAAGACGCCGAAACGTCGGTAAAAAACGCGGTCGTCCTCGAAGAAGTCGCGAAAATGGCACTCATGACCGAACTCGTCAACCCCGACGTCCAGCGTGCCGACGACTTCCTTCTCGACAAGCATTTCCTCCGCAAGCACGGCAAAAACGCCTACTACGGACAGGAAAAGAAAGACTGAAAAATTTGAAAACAAATCAAAAAATCGGCATGTTCGGTGCCGATTTTTCGTTTATCATGTTTTCCCGTGCAGTTTCAGGTATTTTTCCCGGGTTGCGTTACCTCCGCGAAGGTGCCGTTCGGCGAGATTAAAGTCCAGTATTTTCTTCACGCGCGAGTACAGCGCGGCGTCTATATACTTCAATCTTTCCGATACGTCTTTATGTACTGTACTCTTGCTTACGTCAAATTCTTTTGCCGTATCGCGCACGGTCGCTTTCGTGCTTAAAATATACTCCGCTTCGGTAAGCGTTCGTTTAATGATACTTTCTTTCATTGCACCGCTTCCTTATATGATTTGGCGTCGAGTGTCGGCGGCTTTCCGCTTTGGGCTCGCAAGCCTTGGTACTTTATTCTTATGTTACGGCGCGGGCGGTTATGACAAAACCCGACTTCGTTCGCGGTTTTTCGCGCGGAGAGAGAAATCCGCGTTTTTCCGTTGACAGCGATGTCGGCAAAATGCTATAATAATGCCGCAGGAATCCGATTAAAAGTGGAGTAATCATGAAACTTATTGACATTAAAAACGAAAGCCAGGCGGATCCGTTTGTTTTCGAGGCGAACGGCAAGTTCTATGTTTATGCTACCGGACGAAAAGGCGTCGCGCTGTACCGCGCCGCCGATCTTTTCGGGCAATGGGAAAGTCTCGGCATTTGCGCGGCAGTTCCCGGCAAGAAAGAGTACTGGGCGCCGTCCGTCATCGGAATCGACGGCAAGTACTATATGTACGTTTCCTTTATGAACGAGGACGAAACGGATTCGCACCTTCAGACTATGCACGTGCTTACCGCCGACAAACCGGAAGGTCCGTTTGCGAACGCCCGACAGATAGTAAAGCCGTTCTCCATCGACTCGCACGTCGTAAAGAACGATGCGGGACTGTTTATGTTCTATTCGACCAACGATTACGACGCGGAACGCGCAGGTACTTATATCGTAGTGGACAGAATGACCGATCCGTTCACTATGGAAGGCAAACCCGTCGCCGTCGTGCGTCCCACGCTGGACGAGGAAATTTTCCGGCGCGACCGTTTCAAACCGGGACAGCACTGGCATACGCTCGAAGGCGCGTTCTATTTCCGCGTCGGCGACCGACATTTTTTGATTTACAGCGGCAACTGCTATGAAAACGAATATTACTACCTCGGTTACGCCGTAGCCGAAACGCCCGAAAATGACCTGACCAAAGTCGGGTTCACGAAATATCCGTCGCCCGACGTTTACGCTCCGCTCATAAAAAAGAACGAGTGGGAAGAGGGCACGGGACACAACAGCATGATCGAGTACAAAGGCGAGTGGTACTGCGTCTACCACGGCAGGGACTGGGGAGAAAACACCGCGGGTTCGGACAAACGCACCGCGAGAATCGCGAAAATTCTCGTCGACGGCGACAAACTGACCGCGGTGAGAAAAAAGGACGCGATTTAACCTCTTAAATTATGT
This sequence comes from uncultured Clostridia bacterium, assembly GCA_934277845.1. GTDB lineage: Bacteria > Bacillota > Clostridia > Christensenellales > Pumilibacteraceae > UBA10677. The sequence continues at coordinate 3,286 of CAKQVV010000036.1, read as the reverse complement.
AAACAGCGAAAAAACCTTGATTTCATGATGTTGAAGTCAAGGTTTAATCATATTCTAATCTTATCGGCGTTGACAACGCGGCGCGGCTTATTGTATAATATAGTCACAAAAAGGTTAAAGCGTTGAACTTTGGCTTTCAAAACACAAGCGAGGTACAAAAATGGGACTTTTAAAGAACATCGAATGGAAAGACGACAGCAAAAACACTATCGTTTATAAAGTCGACATGAAGAACGACTACATCAGCAAAGGCTCGGTGCTCACCGTCCGCGATTCGCAGGCGGCGATCTTCGCGCACAAGGGCAAAATGGCTGACGTTTTCCTGCCCGGCTACTATAAACTCGACACCGATTCGATACCTATCATAACCACTCTCATGAGCTGGAAGTACGGTTTTCAGAATCCCTTCCGCTCGGACGTCTATTTCGTCAGCACCAAGCAGTTCACCAACCTCAAATGGGGCACGGCGAACCCGATCATCATCCGCGACAAGGATTACGGCGCGGTGAGAGTACGCGGCTACGGCTCCTATGCGTTCAGAGTCAAAGATCCGTTCGTGTTCATGCAGGAACTTTCCGGTACTAATTCGTCGTTCGGCACGCAGGACATCACCGACTGGCTGAAAAGTATCGTCGTCACCGGCATCAGCGACGCGATCGGCGAGAGCAAGATCCCCGTTCTCGACATGGCGGGCAACCTCATCGAACTCGGCGACAAAGTGCGCGAGGCCATGCAGAAGTCTTTCGACGAAATCGGTCTCGAACTCACCAAACTCGTATTCGAGAACTTCTCGCTACCGAAAGAACTGGAAGAAGCCCTCGACAAGAACACTTCACTCGGCATGATGCGCGGCAATATGGATACCTATATGGCTATGGCTCAAGCCGACGCGCTGAAAGAAGCGGCGAAGAATCCCGGCATGGCGGGTACCGCTATGGGCGCGGGCATGGGCTTCGGCATGGGCAATATGTTCGGCGGCATGTACGCCAACGCAAATTCCGGCGCGGCTAAACCGGCGGCGGAAGAAAAAGAAACCTGCCCCAAGTGCGGCGCGGCTGTGAAAAAAGGCGCGAAGTTCTGCTCCGAGTGCGGCGCTCCCATGGGCGACGTTTGTCCCAAGTGCGGCGCGGCTGTAAAAAAGGGCGCGAAGTTCTGTCCCGAGTGCGGCGAAAAACTTGCCGCAGTATGCCCCAAGTGCGGCGCGGCTGTGAAAAAGGGTGCGAAGTTCTGTCCCGAGTGCGGCGAAAAACTTTAAGAACAGGATAAACGAAACGGGAAAACTATATGTCTGAAAACAACGTAAATCCCTACGTCGAAGAGAACGAGTACAATCGCGAAGAAATCGAGAACGAAACCGCCGTCACAAAATGCCCCGCCTGCGGCGCAAACATGGTTTTCGATCCCGGTGAAGGGTGTTTGTACTGCGAACACTGCGGCACGAAACAGGCGATAAAAGAGCGCGGAAGCGAGGAGCTCGCGTTTGAGCGGCTGCTCCGCGAAAACAACACCTGGGCGAATGAAACGCATGTTTTCCGTTGCGAAAACTGCGGCGCGAAAGAAGTTCTCGACAAGCGCGAAATCGCCAAGCAGTGTCCGTTTTGCGGCACGACCAATATCGTGGAAACGGACGAGCTGTCCGGCATAAAACCGAACGCGGTCGTTCCGTTCAGGATAGGCAAAGACGAGGCTTGCGAAAACGTCAGAAAGTGGGCGAAAAAGAAACTGTTTGCACCCGGCAGGTTCAAAAGGAGCGCGACGCCCGAGGATGTCAAGGGCGTTTATAACCCGGCTTTTTCGTTCGATACGGCAACTCACTCGCATTATTCGGGAGTACTGGGCGAATATTATTACACGACCAAGCAGGTCAACGGCAAAACGGTGCGAGAACGCCATATCAGATACTTCAATATCAGCGGCGATTACGACATGTTCTTCGACGACGTACTTATTCAGGCTTCGACGGCGATAAGTCAGCCGATGCTGAACAAAATGCAGCCTTTCGATACCAACAACAGCAAGGAATACTCGCAGGAATACCTCAGCGGTTTTACCGCAAATCAGTACACGAAAGACGGCTTGAAATGCTGGGACGAGGCGAAAAGTCTGATCTATTCGAGAGTAAAAGCCTCGATACTCGCAGGGTACAGTTACGACGTGGTTTCTTCGTTCAACGTTTCCGTCGAATGCAACGACATCACTTACAAGTATTTATTGCTGCCCGTTTACGTCGGTCATTGCAGTTGGAAAACGAAGATTTACAACTTTTTCGTCAACGGATTCAACGGTAAAGTCGCGGGAAAAACGCCCGTTTCGCCGCTTCGCGTCGGCGTAGCGGTGCTGCTCGGCGCAGCAGTGGTCGTGGGGCTGTACTTCCTTTACAAGTATTTTGGCAGCTGACGGCTGCAGGTCGATGGATTGACGCAGGTCAACCCGAAGGAGATAATCATGAAAAACGTATTGTTTGCAGCGGACGCTTCGGTGGTATTATCCGTAGTGTTGCTGGCTGTCGCGGTAGTATTGCTCGTGCTTTCGGTAGTGTTTTTCGCGCTGTCGAGGAGCAGAAAGCACAAGCCTGCCGACGAAGCAAAAGAAGAAAAAATCAAAGTCGTGGACGGCGTGCGTTACGCCGAAGAACCCTCTGTAAAGAAGGTTTCGCACCGTGAGGGCGACTATGTGCTGACTGTAGGAAAGACAGCCAAAGCCGAAAAGGACGGCGAACTTTTGCCCGGTCAGTACACCGTACTGTCGGGAGCGGACGGCGTGCAATCGTTCAACGTCCGCGTCGGCGGATTCGTGCGCGAGTTTCACCACGGCGACACGATAGTACTGGGCGACGGCGAGGAAATTACCGCCGTTTCGCATACCGTAGTTTTAAGATAGGAGGTTAAACTACCATGAGTAAAAAATTTATGTTCAGATTTACGCTCGGACTCGTTGCGGTCGTAGTCGCGGTCATGTGGCTGTTGTCGGTTATCCCCGGCACGAAAGAAGCAATGGGGTGGTTCACGCTCGGCTGGGCGATCACCATTATCGCGGGCGTATTCGGTCTTGCGTTTATTTTCAGAGGACTGTTCGGCAAAAACTTCGGTCCGCTCAAGAAATTGAACATCTACTTCGGCGCGGGCTTTATCTTAGTCGCCGTGTTCTCGATGATCGGAGAACTCGCGATTGAAGATAAACAAAGCCTCGTTATTCCCATTATCGCGGTGGTAGTCACCGTCGCGCTGCTGCTCGGCTTCGTTGCCGTCGGCGGAAAGAAGTGGGATCAGGGCGACAACCAGAACGT
>CAKQVV010000035.1 GCA_934277845.1 uncultured Clostridia bacterium | reverse complement strand
ACTATGTCTTGTTCCGCGCGTTCTATTGCGGAGTATGCGTGGAAACGGGCAAAGGTTACGGCAACCTCGCTCGCTACACGACTTCCTACGACATCGCTTTTTTAGCGGCGCTCGCCCACGACGCGGCGAGTCAGCCGGTCGAGTTCGATGTCGCGGGTTGCGTGGGCAATCCGTTCACCAAAAAGGCGATGGTCAGGCACAATCCGCTGTTAGAGCGCATCGCCGCGGCAAATATCCTGCTTGCCTATTACAAGGTGCTCGACGACGTTATCGACGGCGGCGGTGCGAAAAAACGCGTCGTTCGCCGCGCGCTGAAAAAGCCGTACCTTAAAGCCAAAGCGTTTCTGCCCGAAGCCGACGAGATCATGGCAAAGCGTTACGCGGAACTGCGCGAAAAGGAAAAAGCGGGCGAGAAAAGTATCGACAAAGCCGCCGATTCGTTCGCGCTTATGCTGAAAGAAACGGTGGGCGCGGTCATGGACGACAAGGCGGGCGAAAGTTTGCTCGGACTGTGTTACAACATCGGCAAATTCGTGTACCTTATCGACGCGCTGGACGATATTGCCGACGACGCTAAATCGGGCAACTACAACCCGTTTCTGGCGGCTTACGGCGACTTTACCCGCCGCAAAGAATTTTTCGAAAAGCACGCGGACGACTTCGGATTTATCATAAATTCCACGGTCAACCGCGCGATAGAGTGCTTCAACGGCATGAACTTCACGCAGAGTTATTCGCTCCTTCGCAATATCGTTTACGAAGGGTTGCGCGCAAAGACCGCCGAAGTACTGGGAGCGGACAAAAAGATACCCGCGCCCAAAATATAACGAAGACACCGCGTGTGTGACACCCGCGCGAGAGGAGTTACTATGAAAAACCCCTATGAAATTTTAGGATTAACCGAAGAAACCTCGTTCGAGGAACTTCAAAAACGCTATGAAGAACTCAAAACCGAGTACGGCGAGGGCAGGTTTCAGCCCGGCGAAGCGGGGACGGAAGCCGCGCGGAAACTCAACGAACTCGAACAGGCGTGGTACGAAATTCAGGCGAAACGCGAAGCCGCGGAAGCAAAAAAAGACGCCGGCGGCAACGATTTTGCCTATGTCGACAAACTCATAAAAGAACAGAAGTATGACGAAGCGCAAGCCGAACTGGACGCGATGACCGTCCGCGAGGGCGAGTGGCATTATTTCCAGTCGATCGTCTATTACAAGCGCGAGTGGCTTTCGGAGAGCAAAAAACAACTCGAAGCGGCGGTCGAGTGCGATCCCGGCAATCAGAAATACAAGACCGCGCTGGAAAAACTCAATATCGTGATAGGCTCGGCACAGACCGATCCCCGCACGCTCGGTACCGATACGATCGGCGACGATCCGAACATAGTCCAGCAACAGGGCGATTTTCTGTCGAACTGCTGTCTTGCATACTGTCTGACCTCGCTGTGCTGCGACTGCACGCGTTGCTGCATGTAATGGAAAGGAAAGAAAGAACCCGGCGAATAACTTATTCCGCCGTCGCGACCGCCATAGCGGTGGTCGCGGTGCTTTTGTCGAACTATACGCCCATGCGCATAGTTCCGCTTATCTTCGCTTCGCTCGCGATCTATATCGCATGTATTCGTTGCGGGATTGTATTCGGGATCATCGCCGCCGTTGCGTCGGTGCTCATCGCGTTTGCCGTCGGCGGTATAGCTGCGACATTTCTGTTTTTGTGTGTCGCGTTCGTGCCGTATGCGTTTGTCGCGTACTTTATGAGAGGACTGTCCTACCGCGTGACCTGGCAGGCGCTTGTGAGAATAGCGGTTGCGGCAGCACTTTTCGCCGCCGCGTTCACCGCAATGGCGTTTCTTACGGATTACGTCGCCGGCACTTCTTTCATGACGGTGATCGAAAAAGTCGGCAAGGTGTGGGCGATTCTGCTCGTCACCCTAGCCGCGCTCCCCGTCGACCTCTTTTTCTCGTTCGGCGCGGAACGCATGGTCAAACTGCTGAAATAGTCATATTATATAATAAATATAAAGATAAAGCCGCGGAGAGCGTTTGCCGCGGATTTTTTTGTTTCAATCGTTTTATCGTTCCGGTCAGTCGTTCTTTTCGATTTCGCCGTCGGGAGCGGGCTGGGCGACGAACGGTTTTGCGGCTATGCGGTCGGTCTTGCCGAAAAACGCTTTTGCGATACGCTCGCCCGTAAAGCGGTCGACGATAAACGTGACGACAAACGCCGCAATGCCGGCAAGAGTTATTATCATGTCTTCCATCGTGTCGGAAACGGGAGATTTACCTTCGGCGATCGCCTTTTGCACACACTGCGTGTCCATGCCGAGGAAAGTGTCGCAGCAGTATTCGAAGATTTCCCACACGGCACCCGCGCCCATCGTTGCCAGCGCGGCGACGAGAAGAAAGCCCGCAACGTGCATATTGCCGCCTCTCCAGCGTACCATGAACGCCGACGCGATCGTGCAACCGACGAATCCGAAAACTCCGTGCGCGATCATGTCCCACGCCTCGAAACGGTCGTAAAACCGAAGAACCGTACCCATATAGATAGAGAAAGCGACGTGCGCCGCGAGAATATAACTTATGGCTGCGGGCAACCGTTTTTTCGTTATTTGCCCGAACAGAGCGGGGATCGCGGGCACCAGCGCGGAACCGAACAACTGAAAGTACGGCAGGGCTTGTATCTTTTCGGCAGTCAGCGAGTAGACTACGGCGGTGACGACGGCAAGAAACATCGATATGAAGAACGGACAGAAATCGCGGACGATACGTTTTTTCATTATTTTCTCCTGATTTGGGTTGATGTTATTATTATATACCGAAAATCCGCGTTTAGCCAGTAAAAAGATCGTATCAAGCGATAATAGCCGTTAAATCTTCTTGCGGACGAGGCGGTAAAAGTCATAGCAAATCACGAAAAAACGCCGCAAATGCTTTTAAATCGCATTTATACTCCGTTTTTTGCGAAAAACGCTTGACAAAGGACTTGCGTTATGTTAAAGTATTATGGCACCCCTCGAGAGAGGGTGTATTTTTGAGTTAGCATCAGGAGGCTCACTATGGCAAATTCCGCCAGGAATAAGATTACGCTCGCTTGCACCGAGTGCAAACAGCGCAATTACGACAATATGAAGAACAAGAAGAACGATCCCGACAGAATCGAGCTTAAAAAGTACTGCAAGTTCTGCAAAAAACACACCGTTCACAAGGAGACGAAGTAATCGTCACCGATTTTCGGGAATCTTTTTAAGGAGAATCGACAATGGCAAAGGATAATAATTCCGCAGCAAAGCCGAAAAAAGAAAAGAAAAAGCGCAGTAACGTTTTCAAAGAGACGTTTTCCGAACTTAAAAAGGTCACCTGGCCTTCTTTTTCCACGGTCGTTAAGCAGACCGGCATCGTTCTGGCGGTCGTGCTTATCTTCCTCGTGGTACTCATGTGCTTCGACCAGTTACTCGGCTGGCTGTACAAGTTGCTTGTAAAAGGTCTCGAATCCGGCACCGGTACGACTTCCGCGCTTGTCTCGGGAGTACTCGGGCTTACGAGCAGCGGAGCGGGGTTGCCTCTATGGGTATAGAAAACGCTAAATGGTATGTCCTTCACACATATTCCGGTTATGAGAATATGGTCAAGGAAAACCTCGTGCTCGTATTCAAGAAAAACGACCTTCTCGACAAACTGTTCGAGATCTCGATCCCGATGGAAGACGTCGTGGAAGAGAAGAACGGCAAGCGCAAGATCGTTCAGCGTCGCATGATGCCGTGCTACGTTTTCGTCAAGATGGACTATAACAACGACATGTGGCACATCATCACCAACACTCGCGGCGTAACCGGTTTCGTAGGTCCTTTGGGACGTCCGCTTCCGCTCACCGACGAGGAAGTCAAGCGCATGCACCTCGAAAAGCCCGCAGTCGTAGTCACCGACTTCAAGATCGGCGAATCCGTCAAGGTCACCGCGGGCGCGCTCGAAGGTTTTATCGGCACGATCGACGCCCTCGACGTCGCAGCCGGCAAGTGCAAAGTCACCGTCAGCATGTTCGGTCGTCTTACTCCCGTCGAACTCGAACTTTATCAGATCGAGCGCGCGGACGTAATCAACGAAGACTGACCGCAACAAGTCCCCGAAAGGACAAACATAATCTTATTAAGTTATATAGTTCGGGAGAGCGCGCAAGCGTTCGTTATCACCGCGATTGTATAAATTATAAAAATTTATTACAAGGAGAAACGCTACAATGGCAAAAAAACTTCAGGCAGTAGTCAAACTGCAGTTGCCTGCCGGAAAAGCGACCCCGGGCCCCCCTGTCGGTTCGTCCCTCGGTCCTCACGGCATCAACATTCCCGGTTTTACCAAGGAATTCAACGAAAAGACCAGAAGTCAGGAAGGGCTTATCATCCCGGTCGTAATCAGCATTTACGCCGACAGATCCTTCACCTTCATTCTCAAAACGCCTCCGGCACCCGTCCTCATCAAGAAGGCTTGCGGTATCGAGAGCGGCTCGGCTAAGCCCAACAAGGATAAGGTCGCAAAGATCACGAAAGAGCAGATCAAAGAAATCGCTACTCTGAAAATGCCCGACCTCAACGCAGCGTCCCTCGAGAGCGCAATGAGCATGATTGCCGGCACGGCGCGCAGCATGGGCGTCGTAGTCGTAGACTAAGGGAGGTACGCTATGAAATACGGTAAGAAATACTCCGACAGCATCAAGGCTGTAGACGTATCCAAGTACTACGACGTAAACGAAGCGGTAAAGAACGTTCTCGCAACCGCAAAGGCTAAATTCGACGAAACCATCGAACTTCACGTTCGCCTCGGCGTCGATCCCCGTCAGGCGGATCAGCAGGTTCGCGGCACCGTTATTCTTCCCAACGGCACCGGCAAGTCCGTGAAAGTCCTCGTTATCGCGCGCGGCGACAAAGCCGAAGCGGCGCTCAAAGCGGGCGCGGACATCGTGGGCGCGGAAGACATCATCGCAAAGATCCAGACGCAGAACTTCCTCGATTTCGACGTGGTTATCACCACTCCCGATATGATGGGACAACTCGGAAGAGTCGCAAAGATCCTCGGTCCCAAGGGCTTGATGCCTTCGCCGAAGAGCGGCACCGTCACCATGGACGTCGTAAAGGCGATCAACGAAACCAAAGCCGGCAAGGTCGAGTACCGCGTCGACAAGACCGCTATCATTCACTGCCCGATCGGCAAAAAGTCTTTCGGAGAAGAGAAGATCGCGGAAAACTTCACCACTCTTATGGACGCTATCGTCAAGGCTAAACCTGCCGCCGCAAAGGGCATCTACGTCAAGAGCGTAACGCTCGCCAGCACGATGGGCCCCGGCGTCAAGGTCGCTTACAGAGTCTGATAACAAGTAAATAATCTTTCCTCGCCGCAGACAGCAAGTGCGAAAGCGTAACCCCCGAAAGGACTTGCCGAGGTAACGGAACTCATAAGCACGCGCGATAACGCCGCAACTTACGAACTCAATCCGATTGCCTCTGTGCGGGCGGTCGGATTTATTTTATAATCTTTAAAGGAGGTTTAGTAATGTCAGCTGAATCCATTAAACTCAAAGAACAACAGGTAGCCGAATACGCCGAGAAATTCGGCAAGGCTAAGTCCGTCGTTCTCGTCGATTATCGCGGACTCACCGTTGCCGAAGATACCGCTATGCGTACCGAAATGCGTAAAGCGGGCGTCGAGTACAAAGTCGTCAAAAACCGTCTTATGGCTCGCGCTTTCGCCGCCGCAGGTATTAGCGGCTTCGACGTCATCGAAGGACCTACCGCAGTTGCGGTTTCCTATGAAGACGCGGTCGCTCCCAGCAAAATCGTCGTGGACACCGTTAAAAAGACCAACAACAAAATCGCCGTCAAGGGCGGTGTAGTCGAAGGCAAAGTCATGGACGAAAACGGTATCAGGACCGTTGCGTCTATCCCCGCGAAGCCCGTTCTCGTGGCTCAACTTCTCGGTATGCTGCAATCTCCGCTCCGCGGACTCGCAGTCGCGCTTTCCGAGATCGCAAAGAAAAAAGAAGCGTAATTATTTTCAAACAAATTATCTTATTAAAAAAAGGAGATTAAATTAAAATGGCTGATTTGACCAAATTGATGGAAGAAATCAAAGGTATGACCGTACTCGAACTCAACGACTTCGTTAAGGCTCTCGAGGAAGAATTCGGCGTTTCCGCCGCTGCTATGGCAGTTGCCGCTCCCGCTGCGGGCGCAGGCGAAGCTGCTCCGGCTGCCGAAGAGCAGACCGAGTTCACCGTCGTTCTCAAAGAAATCGGCGGCAACAAGATCAACGTTATCAAGGTTGTTCGTGAAATCACCGGACTCGGTCTTGCCGACGCTAAGGCTCTCGTTGAAAGCGCACCTGCAAACGTCAAAGAAGGCGTTTCCAAGGAAACCGCCAACGAAATCGCAGAAAAACTTAAAGCCGCCGGCGCAACTGCCGAACTCAAATAAGTTAAGCGAATTCATTACGAAAGAAAACGGAACGCAAAAACGCGCTCCGTTTTTTCGTACCGTTTTACAGATTTCGGTTGTTGTGTAACTGAATTCGGCTTAATTTTTGGAAAGGTATTGCGCGTCGGTACAAATTGTTGTATAATAAGTCAAAAGTGCAACGGCAATTGAACGGAGGAAAATAATGATTAAAAAGCGTATTTTATCGATTGCGGCGGCGATGATAATGATTTTTGCGGCTGTAATCGGCTTCGGCGGAATGTCGGCAAAAGCCGAGGAAACGACGGCAAAGCCGATTGACATGTATCTCATCGGCGGACAGAGTAACGCCGTGGGCTATTCGCTCGCAAGCAAAGGCGACGTAAGCGGGACGTTTTCAAACGTGATGTACGCGGGAGAAGTCGACAAGCGGCTTGACGGCGCGGGCAGTATGAGCAATCTCTATTCTTACGCGACCTATAAAAAAGCCGTTACCGTCGGTTGCGGCGTTCGCAACGGCTATCTCGGACCGGAGTTCGGCATGGCAAAAACCCTTAATTCGTATTATTCGGGCGAGAAGAAAGCGATAATGTTCAAGTCGGCTGCCGGCGGCACATCCCTTTTGGATAAAAGCAGCGGTCAGAGCGAGACCTACGGCAACTGGTATCCGCGATCGAAGTGGAAGGACGGCTTCACGCCCGACGCTAGCGTTTCGCCCACGGGCGTTCAGTATAAAAACTTTATCGATAATTTCAGGCAGGTTTACAACACGCTGAAAAACAACGGCTATGAGCCGAAAGTAAAGGGCATGGTGTGGATGCAGGGCGAGGACGACCTGGGCGCGAAGAACGTGTACAAGCCGCTTCTGAAAGCGTTGATTTCCGATCTTCGCGAGGATATTGCGGAGATAACCTGCGACCGCGACAACGAGATTATGCCGTTCGTAATCGGCGAAATCGCGACGACGTTTGTGATTTACGATAATCCGAACGTACCCGGGTTTAACAGAATGCAACGCGAGGTAGCCGCCGAAATGCCCGGCGTTTACACGGCAAAAACCGACGATTTAATTATCATGGGAGCAGACGGAGTACAGGGTACGGATCCGTACCATTTCAGCGGCTCGGATATGGTAACGCTGGGCGAACGTTTTGCCGAAAAACTGATGCTGGCGGATAACGAAACGCTGGTTTCGATGAATGTATACGGGAAGAACGGCGACGCTTTTTATAAACTTTCGGACGACAAAAGCAAAGTAACGATTACGATGAAACCCGATAAGAATTACAAGGTTTCTTCCGTTATCGTCAACGGCATGGAGTTTGTCGATAAATTGCAGAACAACGAGTTGACGGTCGACGCCGACGGAGAAAAACGCTTTGCCGTCAAGGTGAAGTTTGTCAAAAAAACCGCGCTTACCGTTAAAGTAGAATGCGGCGAAGGCGGCAGAGCCGAAGCGGACGTGACTTTCGAGGGCGATAAGATCATTGTCGCCGTCAAGCCCGACGCCGGGTACAAAGTCAAATCCGTGAGCATCGGCGGGGTTGAACTCGCGCTTAACGCCGAAACAGGCAAGTACGAAAGCGAACCCGTCACGACGGGCGGCATCGTAAAAGTCGAGTTTGAACGCGAAAATGCCGCTGATAACGGCAATAGCGGTTGCGGCGGCAAGAACGCGGCAATTGCGATAGGTTTTGCCATTGCCGTTGCGGCAATTGCATTAAAGCGCGGCGGAACTTTTTAAGTAATAAATAATAATCTCACGGTTATGAGATTCAGCGAAACGGTATTTGCCCCGAAAAGTCGGACGAATACCGTTTTTCTTTGGACGATGGTTAAAACGAAAAGCGTGCGATATAATTTTAAATCAAACGCAATTACGCTTGGCTTCCCCTTTGGGGGAAGTTGTCACGAAGTGACTGATGAGGGAATAAAACGAAAAGCGTGCGATATAATTTTAAATCAATCGCAATTATGCTTGGCTTCCCCCTTGGGGGAAGCTGTCACGAAGTGACTGATGAGGGGATAATAACGAGAAGTTTGCGTAATAAGTTTACAAAGAAATAAAAACGAATATTATTCCATTCCCCCTCATCCGTTTTACCTGACGCTACGCTCTCGGTAAAACACTGCCCAGGTCGCGATTATAAATCGCTCCCCGAGATTTCTACGAACAGTCCACCGGACTGTTCGCTTAACGCGTCGCGCCCCAAGGGGGGAAGGCTAGTATAAAGTTTTATTTGTTAAATTATAACGTGCACATTCCGCCCACTCCGTCATTCAGAGCGCGTTTTACGCGCGTGGAATCCCCGACATGGAGCGGATAAGTAACCTTAAACAGGCTCCCGGCGAAGTAAAGGGAGCCGGCAGCGCAGGCGACTGAGGGATTGTTAGTCGAACGCGTACTTTTCGTTTTTAACGGTCATTCAGAGCGCGTTTTACGCGCGTGGAATCCCCGACATGGAGCGGATAATCGACCGTTTAATAACACCAAGCACAGGCAAAAGCATTATTATTGCATAAAATCGTTGCAATTCTTTTTTTGCGAACTGTATGTGCTGTTTTACAATCATGGTTTTACATCGATTAAAACAAAAGCAACAGGCTATAACCGTACAGCCTGTTGCTTTAGATTTTCTATTAAATCGATTTCCTTACTTTATGTATTTCGCGCCGGAGAGGTAGGTGTCAAAAACGGTTTTGAGTTCGGATTCGAGAGCGTGGGTAAGCGGAGTGAACGGACAGCGGGCGATGCCGCAATCTATGCCATAGCGGAGTTTTATCAGGTATTTCATTGCTGGCAGAAGATTTTTGATGCAAACGGCGGTGACGGCGTTGGCGGCGGACTGAACGGCGAGCGCTTCGTCGGTCTTTTTCTCGCGGTACAGCCGGCAGATTTCGGGATAAGCCTCGAACATGAAGTTAAAAGTCGAGCCGATCGCGCCGTGTGCGCCCATGGAGAGAGCGGAAAGAAAACACTCGTCCTTGCCGCTGTATACTTCCGCGCCGCTTGCTGCGATGATTTGCTGCATGGCGAAGTAGTCGGTATCGGTGTATTTCAGTCCGACCACGCCGTCGATAGTCATTAGTGCCTTGTATTCGTCGATCGTGAACTTGCACGTCGCCGACGGCAGCGAGTACACGATAACGGGCAAACCGACTTCGGCGAGCCGGCGGTAATATTCGAGTATGCCCTCGAACGGATAGGCGAAGTAGAACGGCGGCACCGATGCGATCGCGTCCGCACCCGCGGCTTTGGCGTGGCGGGCGAGTTCGACCGAGTTGTGCGCGCTGATTGCACCGACGTGCGCCACGACGTATGCGCCGTCGGCGGCTTTAATCACGGTTTCGAGCGTCTTTTTGCGCTCGTCTTCGTCCAGCAAAAAACACTCCGCGCTCGATCCGCCGGCGTAAATTCCGTCCGCGCCGCTACCGAGAATCGCTTTCGTCAGCCTTGTCAGAGCATCATAGTTTACGCTTTCGTCCGCGTTGAAAGGCGTGACGACAGGTACTAAAAACTTATGTTTCATATTGATTTCCTCGGGTTTTTACTTTGAAAAACCGTTCGTTCTAGTCTTGAATTTCGTTTCGCGGTTAAGCCTCGATTTTCCAGCGGGTGAAACGGATCGCGTTCTTTTCGCCGGGCGCGTGCTTTTCGTAGTATACGGTCACGAGCGTGCCGTCGGGTGCTTCGGCGGTGCAGGGATAGCCGAGATCCCAGTCGGGACTGTTTGCCGACAAAACGATTTCGTCGCCGTAAGTCTTGCCGCCGTCGAGACTGATGCGCGCGATTTCCGCTTGCGGCGGGTTGCGGCGGGCGTAAACCAACACAAGCGCACCCGACGAGTGAACGAGATAATGCGCGGGCGAGCCGTCGAAACCGGTGGGTACGGGCGCAGTAAAGGTTTCGCCGTCGTCGTGGGAAAAGCACTGATGGATCGTGAACAAGCCTTTGTCGCCTTGCAGTCTGATGCCGACGATTATGGTGCCGTCGGGAAGAAGCGCGGCGTGCGGTTCGCAGTACAGCATGTTTTCCGGCGATTTTGCAATGAGTTTAGGCTCGCCGAAAGTCTTGCCGTCCGCGCCGACTTCCATCGAGTAAATGCCCTCGGGGAGTTTCGGGAAAGAGGTTTTCGCGCGGTCGTCGAAAGCACGCCCGATCATCAGGAGTTTGCCGCTTTTGGTTTGCACCAGTCCGTGCGGAGTGGTGACGGGCATGACCACGGGCGTGGAAAAGGTATAGCCGTTGTCGTCCGACACCGCGATCGTCGAGCCGAGAAAACGCAGTTCGTCCTCGTCCGAAATGCGCTCGAGATAGCCGTAGTTCGCCGCTTTTTCGGCGGGCGGGAAGTTGTAAAGTTCGGCGTAATACTTTTGCATTTCGCGCGAGTTGGTGAAAGAAGTCAGGTAAACTTTGCCGTTTGCGACGGTAAGTCCCGCGTCGCGGTCGTCAAGCGGCGTGTCGAGGATTTTGTATGGCGGCGTCCAAGTCTTGCCGCCGTCGGTCGATCGGGAAGCCAGTATTTTGCCGAACGGGCATATATGTTGCTGTCGGTCGCCGCTCCACGCACAAAGAAGCGTGCCGTCGGGCAGAGTAACCACGCTCGGCCACGCGTTGTAATTGAATTTTCCGTCGAACCGGCGGCTTATCGCGCCGCTGTCCGGTATTTCGTAGCGCATATTTTCTCCTTAAAGGATTGATATGCTATAATTATAGTCCGAGGTAATACATAAAGCAATATCAAAATTATATAAACCGCTCACAAAATTATAAACATTATGGGCTATATTCCCGAAATCGTGTTATAGTATAGCCGGGGATGATGCGGACGTATCAGTTCCGCAAAACCCGCGGGAGAAAAATGGCTGAAATTTACGAATATTATTACGTCGGCGCGGCGCAGGACGAGGAAGCGGCGCAGCCGAGGCTGCTCACTTTTTCGCACGTCAGAAACGGTCCGGCGAAAGAGAACGCGCCGCACTCGCACCCGTACCTCGAAGTGTTTTTGTTCGAGAGCGGTCACGGAACTTTCGAGAGCGGCGGCAAGCGCGTCAGGATTGCGGCGGGCGATATTCTTGCGGTGTCCGGCGGCGTCACGCACGTCCAGTATTCGGGCAGCGATGCCCCGTTGTCGTATTATTGTTTTGCCGCGACGGTGGCGGAGAACTTCGTCGGCGGCTTTACGCTTGTCCGTGGCGAGATTGCGGAGAAACTGAAAAGACACGCGCTGGCTTGTAAAGCGGAACTCGGATCGGACATGCCGCTGAAAAACGCGGCGGCTTCGGCGTATTTCAGGCTGCTGTATCTCGGTATCGTGCGGGCGAGCGGCGTGACCGCGCCGGTGAAATTGCCTTCGCGCGCGGACGAAATCCGCACATATATCGAAACGCACTCGAACGACGAACTCACGCTCGACGACCTGTGCAAACGCTTTTACGTCGCGAAAAGCACGCTGCTTTACGAATTTCGCACCCGTTTCGGCATAAGTCCGCTGAAATATCTGAACGTGTGCCGCATCGAACGCTCGAAAAACTTGCTTGCGTCGGGCGCGTCCGTCACCGAAGCCGCGCTCGCCGTCGGCTTTTCCGGTCCGGCGTACTTTACCGAACTTTTCCGCCGTCGCACCGGCTACACTCCCTCCGCGTTCAAAAAACTCGACGCCGGCAATGCGGAGTAACGATATTCAAAATAAGGATAATCAGTAATTCTAAGCGGGGGATTCCATACTCGGAACGGCTCAACAGTTGCGCGTCGAACACGAAATTGCAAGACAGCGTTTCCTGATTTTAATGATTATATCGCAAAGCCGGCGCGGAAATCAAGCGATTTTTCATATTTTGGCACTGATCTTAAAATTTGATTTTTTGTTTTATGCGTTAATGGTTTTCGGTTACGTCGTCGATAAGTCCCGATCGGATACGGAAACGGAATCCGGCGGCGGTGCCGTCGTCGCCGGCGAGGTAGAATACGTCTGGTTCGTTTTCGGGATCGGGGAATATTTCGGTATAACCGTCGAAGAACGCGGCTAGAGTTTCGTCGTCGGCAGCCGACGAGAGTCCGGCAGTCAGGTGTCGCCGGGCTTCGGTGAAATCGCCGTTTTTTACCGCATGAAAAAACGCGGGTACGGGCAGCGCGGACTGCTCGGGAAAGACGCGCGGCGCGGGCGAGTAAACGTAGGCATAGCGCGGAAGAAGCCTTAGCAGCGCATCGCCGGACGGCAGCGCGTACAGTCGCGCAAGTTCGGGGTTCGAGCGGACTTTCATCGCCGTCAGCTTGACCGTGCAGGGAAGAAAAGCGGCGGAAAGCGGCAAAACCGTGACGAAATATACTTCTTCGTCGTCCACGGCGATCTTGCCCGTTCCCTCTGTGAATGCGCCGTTTATGAGATACACCGCCTCGAAATCGCTCTTTATGTACAGATTTTTATCCATAGTCTATTATATTGCGCGTGCGCCGCGCGTATGTCCGTAAATAATCGGGTAAAACGCGTATAAAAGCCGCATTTAAGGCAATAATTCCCGCATAAACGAAATACGGGAGATAGTTTTTATGGACAATAAATGGAGCATCGACGAAACGAAACAACTTTTCGACCTCGCGTTCAAGGCTTATGAGAGCGGCAAAGGCTTGTCCGCGGCGTTCGGCGAAATGTCGCGGCACAGCGGCAAGTCGGTAAACAGCATCAGGAACTATTACTATTCGCAACTAAGGCTGTTTGAAATGCTGCCGGAGTTTACCGACAAACTGGGCATACGCACCGTTGCGATGCGCCGGGAGAAATTCAACGTATTTTCGCCCGAGGAAATCGACGCGCTCGTCGAAACAGTACTCGTCGGTAAAGCCGCCGGCAAATCCGTCCGCGCGATCATTGCCGAAACGGCGAATGGCGACAAAAAACTCGCGCTTAGGCTGCAGAACAAGTACCGCTCGACCGTGTCGTGCCATCGCGACAAAGTGAAAGCGGTGGAAGATAAACTCGC
>CAKQVV010000034.1 GCA_934277845.1 uncultured Clostridia bacterium | reverse complement strand
TCCTTGTTCGTAGTGTTTAATAACACCACTCGACTAAAAATTTTATTGACAGTTATTCCCCGGCATTGTTGTAATATCGTTTAGTTTCTTTGAAAAAGAACAAAAAAGCGCAAGGGAAAAGGCATTTCTCTGCGCTTGTAATCTTATTGTTTTTCATAGGCGGTTACCTCCAGTCGAGAGTTTTTGGTTTTTATAATTTGTTGTTTTTTCTGCCTCTTTACCTTGTTCTTGATGTTTCAGTATCTCTATACGGATACTATTAAATATATTATAGCACAAAAATCTTTATTTTTCAAGCTTTAACGCGCTATGCTGTGTAAACCATATAAAAATCATCTCTTTATTCTATTTTGAAACATTTTGCCGTCACTTTTTCGGGTAATTTATCACTCATTTTCTATTTTATTTTGACTTGTCCGTTTCATCGCGTCCGCTTTTTGTTTTTGTTCTCCCTATGGAACATAAACCTTATATCCCCCCCTCATATAAAAATAAAGTCACGGGATTTTGCGACCGTGACTTTATACTCAATCTGTAACTTAATTATTCTTTCTCTTGTTCGTCGGCATTATCGGCGAGTTTCAGCGACCAGCAACGACGGCGGCGGTGTTGTTCTTTGTCGTACTTTTTCCACTGGGCTTGAATCTGCACGTTGGTTTCGAGTTCCGGTCCGGTTTCGATAAACTTAACCTTATGCTTTATCAGGCTTTTCAGGCTGCGAGCCATGATCATGGCGTTGACGCCGCTGTTCTGGTATTCTTTTTTGACGCCGATGCTGTACAGGTCGACGACTTCCGGGCGGCTGAGGTCGCGCATGAGCCGGATTATGCCGCCAAGCGTAAGGCGACCGTTCATTTTGCGCATGGCTCTCGACACCGACGGCGCCATAAAGCCGTAACCGATCACTTCGCCCTCGCGGTTTTTGACGGCGGTCACAAAGTCGTTTACCCAGACTTGTTTCAGCATGTCCGCTTCGCGCTTTATCTGGCGGTCGGTAATCTCCACCACTCCGTACAGGTGCGCGAAAACTTCGTTCATTATCTCTTTGAGCGCACGGTGAATTACTTTTTCCACGCTTTTGAAGTTTTTTATCTCATAGTACTCGAATCCCGATCGCTCCGCTACCATGTCGGCAATGCGGTAAAGTCGCTCGTCCGGCTCGGTCGGCACGGCGATGCGGTATTCTACCCAGTCGGCGGCTTTTTGCATGCCCAGTCTTTCCATGTGCGTGACGTAATACGAATGGTTGTAGATCGTAAGGTACATGTCGTCGCGGTCGAAACCCTCTATAAGCATGCCTTGCTTGTCGAGGTCGGAAAAGCCTATCGGTCCCACGATCTCGTTCATGCCGAGTTCTTTCGCCCATTTTTTTACCGGCTCGAAAAGCGCTTCGGTAACGGCAAAGTCGTCGATGACGTCATAGCGAGTAAAACGCAGTTGCTTTACGTTCTGTTTTTCGTTGTATGCTTTGTTGAGTATCGCGGCGATCCTGCCCACGACCTTGCCGCCGTCGTCATAGCAAAGAAACATTTTGCTTTCGGCGTAACTGTACGCGTCGTTGACGGCGGGATCGAACTCGTCCTCTTCGTCGGATATGAGTTGCGGCACGGCGTAGGCGTTGCCCTTGTACAGTTTCAGCGGAAATCTGAAAAATTCGCGCCGTTGTTTCTTCGTCGTTACCTCTTTTACCGTCATTAGTTTCCGTCCTTTATGCCGCGCCGTGGTAAACGCGGAATTATTTATACCTAACTTTTATATCGTATGGTTAATTATACAATTTTTTATATGGGTTTGTCAACCTGTGCGACGTGACTTTTCACTGCGCGCGGAATAAATTGTCGACCTCTGCCGAGAGTGTGATTTTTTTTGGCATGAAAAAAATTCGCCGATTTTTTTCAAAAAACCACTTCAAAATGCTTACGATTTTTCGTTAATTGTGCTACAATATCGTTGCAATGAGTGGCAAACAGCGTAAATCCGGTTGCGGGTTTGCGCTTTTATTTTGTCCTTATCGATACTTACCGGGAGGTTTAATTATGGCTGAACAAATTAAAACAGGAAATAAAATGGCAGACATGCCGGTGGTAAAACTGATAATCACGATGGCACTTCCCATGATGCTTTCGATGATGATTCAGGCGCTTTACAACGTGGTGGACAGCATTTTTATCGGCATGCTGCCAGAACGTGCGGAAGCGTTGCAGGCGCTCGGATACGCCTACCCCGTTCAGATGCTGATGGTCGCGGCGAGCGTGGGTACGGGCGTGGGCGCGGGTGCGCTTCTATCCAAAGCGCTCGGCATGAACGACGCGAAAAAAGCAGACGCGGCGGCGGGCAACGGCTATTTCCTTATGCTGTGTTTTACGGTCGTATTCGCCGTTTTCGGTTTGATCGTATTCTTCGGCGGCGCGTACTTTGATATCTGCACGTCAAGCGCGGTCGTTGCCGAGTACGGCAGAAAATACCTCGGCGTTTGCCTTATGTTTTCGCTCGGGCAGTTCGTTCAACTCATGGCGGAACGTACCCTTTGTTCTACCGGCAGAACGAACCTTGCGATGATAATGCAACTTGCCGGCGCGCTGACGAACATCGCGCTCGATCCGCTGTTTATTTTCGTTTTCGATATGGGCGTCACCGGCGCGGCGGTCGCGACGATTATAGGGCAATGGGCATCGATGATAGTCGGGCTTTTGCTTAACATTAAATTCAACCCCGAAATCCGCGTGAGCGTCAAGGCGATGATCACGCCGAACGGACGCTCGCTATCCGAAATTTTCAAAGTGGGTTTGCCCGCAATCGTGCTTCAATGCTTGCAGTCGCTGACTACGCTCGTAATGCAGATAACGTTCGGGTTTCTCTATTCGGGCGCGGAAAAAGACTTGCTCGTCGGAATTTACGGGATATTTTACAAATTGCAGTACTTCGTGTTGATGCTGGTGTACGGCTTGAATAACGCCGCGATACCGGTAATCGCGTTCAATTACGGCATGGGTGACGGAAGTCGCGTCAAAAAAGCGATCGCCGCGTCCACAGTCGTGGCGCTAATTATCGGCGCGCTGGGGCTTGTTCTGTTTGAAACCGCGCCCGCGCCGCTTCTTAGATGTTTCCACGCCTCTAACGAAGCGGTAGGCGCGCTGAAAAGCGAACTCGAAACCGGCGTTACTATAATGAGAATATCCGCTATCGCGTTCCCGATCGCCGCATGCAGTATAATTTTCGCCGCCGCTTTTCAGGCGCTGGGCTTGGGCGTGCGCTCGATGATCGTGGCTCTTCTGCGACTTCTGGTCGTGCTTATGCCCGCAAGTTACGTTATGGGGCGTTTTTTCGGCGCGGACGGGATTTGGTGGGGCGCGGTTATCGCCGAAGTCGTCGCGTTCGTTTACTCTCTCGCTACAATACTGTTCGTCGTGAAAAAGTACGTTTCGCCGCTTGACGAGTACCGCGACAATGTCGGAGCCGTAGTCGCGCAAAGTGAATAATCGGTGAGTTTTGGGTTTATCGCGGTTTTATCTTTGACAAATTCCGCGAAAAACGATATAATACCAAAGTGGGCGGGCTTTTTGTCCGTACGTTTTTCCGGAGGTAACATATATGTCGGCAACAGCGTTAGTCGGCGCTCAATGGGGCGACGAAGGCAAAGGTAAAACTATCGATATTCTTGCCGCCGACGCGGACGTGGTGGTTCGCGCTCAGGGCGGAAGCAACGCGGGGCATACCGTGGTTTGCGGGGATTCTACCTATAAACTGCGCCTTATCCCGAGCGGTATTCTCTACCCGGACACCGTTTGCGTGGTGGGTAACGGCACCGTTATTTCCCCCGCGGTTATTCTCAGGGAAATCGACGATCTGACTTCACGCGGCGTTTCGATGAAAAACCTGAAAATCGACGCGCGCGCGCACGTAATTCTTCCCTACCACGTCGAAATCGACAAGCTGAGCGAACTCGCCCGCGGCAATGAGGACATCGGCACTACTAAAAACGGAATCGGTCCGTGCTATATGGACAAAGCCGAACGTATCGGTATTCGCATGTGCGACCTGATCAATCCCGACGTTTTCCGCGAGAAACTCAAAAAGAATATAGCGGTCAAAAACAAGATCATCTCTGCCGTTTACGGCGGCGAGCCTGTGGACTTTGAAACGGTTTATAACGATTACTGCGAATATGCCAAACGCCTCGCGCCGTTTGTGACCGACACTTCGGTTCTTGTGTTCAACGCAATTAAGGCGGGCAAAAACGTGCTGTTCGAGGGCGCGCAAGGTACTCTTCTCGATCTCGATATGGGGACTTATCCGTTCGTGACGAGTTCGCACCCTACGGCAGGCGGTTTCTGCGAAGGCTCGGGCGTGGGCCCTACGCTCATCGACGACGTTATCGGCGTGGGAAAGGCTTATACCACACGCGTGGGCAAAGGTCCGTTCCCCACCGAACTTGACGACGAAACCGGCGATTATATCCGCAAGGTGGGCGCGGAATACGGCGTGACTACCGGCAGGGCGCGGCGTTGCGGCTGGCTGGACGCGGTTATTCTCAAATTCTCCGTGCGCGTCAACGGCTTGACCAAACTCGCGATCAACAAACTCGACACGCTGACCGGTATTAAAACTCTCAAAATCTGCGTGGCTTACGAGAAAAACGGCGAAACCGTGTACGACTTCCCCACCGATATTTCCGAACTCGAGGGGTGCAAGCCCGTGTACATCGAAATGCCCGGTTGGACTGAGGATATAACGCATGCAAAGTCGTTCGACGAGTTGCCGGCTAATGCCAAGGCGTATATCG
This sequence comes from uncultured Clostridia bacterium, assembly GCA_934277845.1. GTDB lineage: Bacteria > Bacillota > Clostridia > Christensenellales > Pumilibacteraceae > UBA10677. The sequence goes on along the minus strand of CAKQVV010000034.1, from coordinate 9,108 downwards.
AGCGTATCGAAAAGGAAATCGACTGCCCCGTCACTATGGTGGGCGTCGGTCCCGACCGCGAACAGAATCTGAACAGATAATAAGGTTTGTGATACGTTAACCGCCACTCTCTCGGTTTTGAGAGAGTGGCGGTTTTTTTGTAATGTTTTAGTTTATTTTTACAATTCCTCAGTCGGCTGCGCCGCCGGCTCTCTGCTGCATCGGGTGTCTGTTTAAGGTAGAGTATTCGCTCCATGTGGGGGATCCCACGCAAATGCCGGTGCATTTGCTCTGAATGACGGGGTGGACGGAAAGTGCGCGTTTGATTTTCAGGATAATTTATAAGGATAAATAAAACGAAACCTTTACGTCTTACAACGTCATTCAGAGGAGCGACGGCATTGTTTAACTTAAAAAACAATGCCGCTGCGACGTGGAATCCCCTGCAATAAAAAAATAATAACATTTAACATAGAAAAGGGAGCCCGGCATTTACTGCCAAGCTCCCCAAGCCTATGTTAATCTGAAAGATTAAGCGAGATTAAAACGTGGTCGGTACGAAGAAGTACACGAGGAAGAGTACCGCGACGATGATGGTTACTACATGGAGATCCCACTTCGGCTTGACTGCCTCGGGGTTCTTGCCCTTGACGCAAGCGTACTTGATGCAATCGACGATGTAGATCACGAGGTCGATAAGGACGTAAGAAAGAAGTCCGAAACCGATACCGTCGGTGATGCTGTAGGAAAGCGGCATCATAGCGATGGTAAGGAACGCGGGAACGGTGTTCTTGATACCGTCGATCTTGATGTTGGTGATGCCTTTAAGCATAAGGCAGCCGACGTAAAGGAGCGCCGCAGCCGCAGCCGGACCGGGAATGGACGCGAACAGCGGGAACAGGAAGATCGAAAGGATGAACAGCACCGCGGTGGTAAGAGCGGTAAGACCGGTTCTGCCGCCTGCCGCGATACCCGAGCCGGACTCGACGAAGGTGGTGACGGTGGAAGTACCGAACATTGCGCCGGTGCAGGTTGCGATGGAGTCGGACATCATGATGCCGTTGTAGTGGAACGGCTTGCCCTTCTCGTCGGCAAGACCTACGGGAACGCAGCAACCGACGATGGTACCCATGGTGTCGAACATATCGATCATGCAGAAGGTAATTATGGTCATTACGCAAGGCATAATAGCCTTGGCGCCGGCAGTCCAGTTAAAGCCCTCGGTGAACGCCGAGAAGAAAACGCCGCCCTTGGAAGAATCGAAACTGAAGAAGTTAGCGAAATGCTCCCAGAACTTCCAGCTCTGACCGGACCATTCGGTAACGCCGAGAGGAATACCGACGAGCGTCGCGATGATGACGCCGATGATGACGCCGCCCTTTACTTTGAAATGTTCAAGCACGGCAATCGAGAGCAAGCCGACGAGGCAGACAACCGCGCCCGCCGCAGCGTAAGCACCCGCGCCGTAAACGTTGAATTGAACAAGGTCGACAAGCGTGCCGGTGATACCGAAAAGGAACACGCCGCCTTCGCCGGTAATCGGAATATAGGTCGAAACGATAAGACCGGCGTTCTGCATACCGATAAAGGCGATAAACAAGCCGATACCTACTGCGATCGAGCCGCGTACGCACTCCGGAATGCCGTCGAAAATGATTTCACGGATCGCAACGCCCTTGACCTTAATGACGGAAAGGAGCAGGAACAAGATACCGGAAATCAGGACGAGCAGCATTACGTTGCCATAGGAAACCGCAAATCCCAGCGAGCCGCCGAGCACTGCGCCCACGGTGTAGTTAAGTCCCATACCGGAAGCCTGCGCGAGAGGCATCTTCGCGAGGAACGCCATAAGCAGCGTGCCGATGATTGCGCCGAAAGCGGTGGCAAGGAAGATGGACGGACTGAGAACTTTGTCAAGCCCGGCGTATTGGAACAGCGGATTCGAACTGCCGCTCAGAATCGCGTTCGGGTTGACGACGAGAATGTAAGCCATTGCAAGGAACGTCACGATGCCCGCGACGATTTCGGTGCCGAACGTGCTCTTCTCTTTCGTGATGCCGAAGTAGTTGTCGAGCTTTCTGCCGAACTTGGTTCTGGCTTTCGACTCTACCGGAGCCTCTTCCGCCGCCGGAGCCGCAGTCGCGGTTTCTTCGGTGACGTTGTTGTTCAATTCTTCACTCATAAATCTTTCTCCTAAAAAGTTTTAATACACGGCTGAAGTTTACCGTTGTACCCGTAATAAAATAAAAAACGACGTTCCGTCCGGCTACTCTACTTGGCTTGTCTACAAAGCGGCAATGCGTTTTTTGTCCGCCAGAACACGGATAAATAAACGGATTTGCCGTCGGTAGTCAAACATGAGTGGCTGTTTGGTAGAAACTGCGGAGCCTTCTATTCCGCATTATACCGACGAGTCCGGAAAAACAATCGTCGAACGTATTTTAACACACTTTACACAAACCTGTCAAACGTTCTTTCACACTATTTCGACATTTTTCACAATTTTTACTCGTTTGACGGCGGATGTTATGTAAAATATAAGGATAACAGGTCGCTCCATGCGGGGGATTCCAAGGTCGTGTTTATAAGGTTGATTATTTGCTCCATGCGGGGGATTCCACGCTCGGCGTGCCGCCTCGCTCTGAATGACGGCGGGAAAGCGGAAAGGGTGCGTTATTATCCCCTCATCAGTCACTTCGTGACAGCTTCCTCCGCGGGGGAAACCAAGATTTTCGGTTGTCATCTGCCAAAACAAAATAATTGATATCCTTACCAAAAATTCGGGTTATAGGGCAATTTCGCCCCTTAAATAAAAACGCTTGATAAAATCCGTAAAGCGTTGTATAATATATTTTAAGTTGACTAAACGGAGAATTATCGGTTCGGGAGAAATATTTATGAACGTTGCTTCTATAAGCAAAACCGGCGGCAGACATTGCAATCAGGATTATGTCGATTACGCCGTGGCGGACGACGCGGTATGCGTTGCCGTGGCGGACGGACTGGGCGCATACCACGGCAGTGAATTCGCCGGAGAAATCGCAGTCAAAGCCGCGCTGAAATGTTTCAGAAAAGCCGTAAGGCGCGACGACGAGATCTTCTCGGGCGCGTTTATGAACAAACTATTTAAATACGCGCATATCGCCATTCATAAGATAAAGAACGAGTCGCCCGAACTCCGTCAGGGCTGCACTACCCTGTCCGTCGCTATCGTGCGCGGCGACAAACTGATTTGCGCGCACGCGGGCGATACGCGGATTTACTTTTTCAAAAGCGGCAAAATCGAGTTTTTCTCGAAAGACCACTCGCTTGCGCGTCTTGCCGCCGATCGCGGCGAGATAAATTACGACGACATCCGCACGCACAAGGATCAGAACAAACTCACGCGTGTGCTCGGCTCGGACTATTTCGTTCAACCCGATTTCAAGATTTGCGGCGGCGTGAGCGCGAACGACGCTTTGCTCGTTTGCACCGACGGATTCTGGGAATACGTTTGCGAATCGGACATGGAAAAAGCGATTGCGGAAGGCACGGACGCCGGACTTATTCTCGGCGAACTGGAAAAGGTTTTGATTTCACGCGTACCCGAAACGAACGACAACTATACCGCCGCACTGGTGCTTTTCGGCGGCGAGGACAGTTTCAAAACACCCGTGACCGACAAAAACGAAAACGCGGTTTCCGAAGAACCGCAGAACGACGGAACCCCGTCCGAGGCAAAATCAGAAAACAACACCGCGAACGAGGACGAAACCAAGAACGAGAACGAAACCAAGAACGAGGACGAAACCAACGAGTAATGGCAAAAATAAGGAACAATCGTAATATTTGTCTTTATTGCTTCGGCGACCTTAATTCCGACCGGGTTTGTCAAGACTGCGGCAAAAAATCCGACGACATGCCCAACGCGCCGCATCAACTTGCGAAACGATCGCTGCTGCGGAAACGGTATTTAATCGATCGCGCGATCGGCGAAGGCGGTTTCGGCATAACTTATTCGGCGTGGGACGTCGCTACCGGCAAGCACGTCGCGATCAAGGAATACTACCCGAGCGGCTACGTTTCGCGCGATCCGCGTTCCAGTCAGATCATCATCAACTCGAAGCAAAACCATGCGGCGACCAACCGCGGACTCAAACGCTTTATCGACGAGGCGCAACACCTCTCTTCCGTCAACAATCTCGACGGCATCGTGAGCGTTTACGACTTCTTCTCGGCTAACAACACGGCGTATATCGTCATGGAATATCTCGACGGCATTTCGCTGAAACGCTATGTGCGGCGCAAAGGAAAACTCGACGCGACGACCGTGCTGACAATATTAAAGCCCGTCATTCTCTCTCTCGAAGCCGTGCATAAGACGGGGCTTATTCACCGCGACGTTTCGCCCGACAATATTCTCATCACAAAGACCAACGAAGTCAAACTGATCGATTTCGGCGCGTCGAAAGAGGCGAACCCCGACGGGCAATCGGTTTCGATCGTATTGAAGCAAGGCTTTGCGCCCGAGGAGCAATACCGCCTGCACGGCGAGCAAGGTCCATGGACGGACGTTTATGCGCTGGGCGTGACGATCTATTACTGCATAACGGGGCAGCTGCCGCCCGAAAGCATACAGCGCATGTACGACGACACGATTATTCCGCCGTCGGAACTCGGGGCAAAGATTACGGGAAAACAGGAGCGCGCGCTTATGAAGGCGCTTGCGGTGTTTGCCAAGGACCGCTATCGCTCGATGGCGGAGTTTGCCGCCGACGCTTATGCCGATAGCGACAAAAGCAAGGCGACAGCCGCGCGCGAAACGATACGTTCGGGCGGAATCACGATGCGCGTCGAAAGCGACGGACAAATCGGCATCGACGAGGAACGCTCGGAACAGATCAAAGCCGACCATGAAGAAACAAGCGAAAAGGTCGAAAAGATAAAATCCGGCGCGGACAACGAACCATGCCGCGAAACGGTCGGAACACCGGACGCGGTAAACGACGAGATCGGGGCAAAAACGGAAAACGAAATTTCCGAAACGCCCGAAGCCGCGATCGAAACCGAAGCGCACGAGGCTTTTTCGCCGCGCAACACGCGTATTGTACACCGCGTGACACCGGAAAGACTGCGGCGACTTGCCAGACTCGGCGAAGAAAAGGTCGACATTCCGGACGCGGAAACGAACAACGCGACAATCGAAAAAACCGATGTTGTCTATAATGCGGATAACTTTGAAACCGAAAGCAATACTACTGCTATTGATAAGGTTGAAAACATAAAAACCGAAACCGACGTCGTACTTCCCGCTCGTCCCGAAACGGTAGAACGCAAATACGCGGGTTTTGCCGAAACGCTGCGGGCAAAGTTAAATTTATAATAAATAAGGATTATTACGGGCTCCATGCAGGGGATTCCACGAAAATGCTTTCGCATTTTCTCTGAATGACGGGAAAAACGGAACGGGTGCGTTCGATTTTCAGTGGGATTTTTAAGGATAAATAAAACAGAACGATACCTTTACGTTTATAACGTCATTCAGAGGAGTAGCGGCATTGTTTAAACTTAAAAAACAATGCCGCTGCGACGTGGAATCTCCCGCTTCAAGAACGTTTTTGACCTTTTTTATAAGGTCGGATCAGCGGTTCCATGCAGGGGATTCCACGCAAAGAAGGTCATTGCCAAGTGCGGCATGACCTTCTTTTCTCTGAATGACGGGAAAAACGGAAAGTGCGCGTTATAGTTTTTGCTCTCGTTTAACAGTTTGTATATCTGTTTTCAGCAGGGGATCCTCACGCGCTTCGCGCCCGAGGTCTGACGGTGTAAAACGGAAACTACGCATTTAATTTAAATAATAACGATAAGCCGTACTTTTATCACGTCATTCAGAGCAGAAAGGTCGTCGCCCTTATTCGGGCAACGACCTTTCTGCGTGGAATCCCATACATGGAACAAGTACCTATCCTGATTTCGCCCCGGCACGCTACTTTACGTCGAAGGAGAACACGGGCGTTATTTCGGTGTCGCCGTAGTTCGAGTTTATTACGAGCATGATCTTGCGGTAGGCGTCGCGGACGGGCAAAAGGAAGTTCCGGACGAGGTTTCGGTCGGTTTCGTACAGCATGACCTGTTCGCCGTTTGACTTTTCGCCTGTCACCGCAAAAGATTTTGCGAGAGTTTTCGGGACGAACAGCGTGGGCGAATCGGGCGTAACGTTGCAGCGCATCGAGTGGATCTTTTCGGGGTACGGAATATCGCCGAAAGTTTCGCGCTCGAAGTCGCTATCAAACACGATCTTTACGCGCTCGATCATCTGCTCTTTGCCGTCGGTTTCGCCGAAGTCGTAGATGACGGGCGCGCCGTTGTAAACGCGGGCGGCGTTGTTTTCGCCCGGGGTGTTGCGATCGACGCCGTTTCGCAACGCTTCGAGGTTTTCGACGCGGGCGCAATAAAGCGCGGCGGTTTTTGTCGGCAACGGGACTTCCCTGCCGACGTGCGCCAGAAAGCAGTCGTTTTCGAGCAGGATATTCTGTATTTCGGAGATAAACTCGCCTGCTTCTCTCGGGTTTACTCCGTGACGAAGCGCGACCGACACCGCCGCTCCCACCGCTTCGCCCAAGGTTCCGCAAGTGCCCATGACGCGAGCCGAACTCATGGCAAGGTGCGTCATCGAGATATTGCGACCGGCGAAGAAAAGATTCCTTATATTTTTCGAGTACAGGCAGCGGTAAGGGATCCCGTAGGTGCGGTCGAGCGGGATCGCGTGGTTACTCTCCGTGCCGTCGAATCCGTCGGGATTATGGTCGTCGAGGCTCCAACCGCCGTAAGCCACCGTATCGGGGAACTTACCACCCGCAACTATGTCGCAAGCGGTCATAACGTAGTCGCCGGTCATTCTTCTCGACTCACGCTTTGCGGGCAGGAATCCGAAGAAACCGAGATCGTATTCGTCCGCGTCGAACTCGCCGGAGTTCTTGATCGTGTCCCATACGCCCAGACACAACGCCATAAGACGGGAGTTGATTTTTTCGGCATCGCGGATCGTGTCGTCGTTGCCGCCCAGTTCGAGATACCAGAAGTTTTCCCACGGCGAAGTTAAGCATGTGCCTTTGCTTTTCAGTTTTTCCGCCGGGACTTTTTCCGCCCAGTCGGGCGCGGTGAATTTTACCGGTTTTCCGACGTAACGCGCCTGAATCAGCAGGCTGTTGCCCATGGTTTTGTCGTCGCCTTCGCCGCCGTAGTGCATCATGCTCTCGCCCGTTTCGGCTTTACTGTCGCGTCCCTGCATAAACGCCGCGCCGGTGAGCGGAGCGAGAATACTGTCGCCCGAGCAATCTGCAAAATACTTCGCATTTACCGTGATTTCTGTCTGCGTGGTCATCTGGTAGGCGGTCACGCTCTTTATCGTGTCGCCGTCGGTTTCTGCGGCGTGTACCGTGGCGTTCAGCAAAAGTTCGATATTCTTTTCGGCTTTTACCAGCCCAAGCAGCGTCAGGTCGAAAAGATACGGATTTTTATCGGGGTTGTAGTGATAATTCTTAATATTCAGTTCTTCGTTTAGTCCGCTCTCGCGATAACCCTTTTGCTGCGCGCCGCAGATCCACATGCGGATTTCGCCGGAAGCGTTGCCGCCGAGGACCGGGCGTTCGCCGACGAGCGCAACCTTTACGCCCTGACGCGCGGCGAAAATCGCGGCGAAAGTCCCCGCAATGCCGCCGCCTGCCACGCATAGATCCACGTTAACTTCGCGCTTGTTGAGTCCCATAAGTTTTTCTCCTTTTACCGCGCAACCGTTGACAAGCGCGGCGTTTAGTTGTATAATCGTTTTGTAAAGATTTTCGGCAAATAAAACCGAAGAAAGGTGATTAAATGATTATTGACGACGTTACGATAATTCGCGATATTGAAAATTACGTCAGTTTCGTTCGCGGCACGGGACTGAAACTGTCGATTACTTTCGTCGACTCGAAACTCAAACTGTTGTACCCGTCGTTCGGCGTAATCGAGTACCACCACTGCTCGTTGTGCAACTACGTCAAGTCGCAGGGCACGCGGATGTGCTACTACAACAAAAACCGTCTTGTCCGCAAAAGACTGCGCGAGCCCGTGTACGCGACCTGCCCTTACGGCGTGGAAGAATTTATCCGACCGGTGGTTTACGACGGCACGACGATCGCTTACCTTCACGTAACCGGTTATCGCGGAAAACTGCCGCGCTCGGAGCGTTTTTTCGAGTTTCACAAAAACCGGCTTCCCGAAGAATACATAAAGGAATACGCCGCGCTGGACGACGCGCCGCCGTCCGGCGATTTTATCGATGCCGCGCTCGTGCCGCTCCGGTACATACTGATAGAATTATACCTCGGCTTCGTCCGCGACCGCGTGCCGCTTTCGGGGTACGATCTCGTGAACTCGAAGATACTCGGTTTTGTCTATGAAAACTATTCCGTGCCCTTCTCGATTCCCGACGTAGCCGACTCGCTCGGTTATTCCGAGTCGCATATCCGTTACGTTTTCCGGCTGAAAAACGGCGTATCGCTTGCGTCGTTTGTCACGGATTTTCGGCTGTCGCAAGCAAAAATCAAGTTGAGAACGACCGACGATCCGGTGTCGCGCATCGCTCTCGAATCGGGTTTTACCGATCCGAACCATTTCTCTTCGCTGTTCCGGCATAGATTCGGGCTTACTCCGGTCGCATACCGTAAAAACGGAAAGAAGAACGGCTGACGCGGTCGGGCGTATCGTCGATTTATTATATTATCGCATAAATTCCGGCGGAAAACAATACGTTATCCGATTATAAAACCGTATATTTCGCTTATAAAAAGCAACGGCTCGTTTTTTGTCCGTTGCTTTTTTGTTACTTCTTTTTATTATCGGCTATTTTTGCACGTTCTTCGGCAATCAGTCGTTCAAGATAGTTTTTTGCGCATCCTGCACCTTCTATCCTGTACATAATAACGTTATCCGTCGCGCCGTGATTGCGGAACGAGATTATCATGTTACATACTCCGTTTGCGTCAAATTCGTGCATCCGTCCTATTTCGTATCGAGTGGAGTATAACCACCAGTCCTTATACGTCTGTTCAAGTCGTATATCGAATATACCGGCAGCATAGACTTTTCTACGCCAGAACAATCCCTTGA
>CAKQVV010000033.1 GCA_934277845.1 uncultured Clostridia bacterium | reverse complement strand
GTCAAAGGAAGCGTTCCGTTCCGTTGAGATAAATCCTATTTACGATTCGCAAAGCGTTGAATTCGTTTTTGACGTTCCGTGTTGGAAAAATAAGGTTGCCGAAGCGGAAGTCCGGCTTCACGGGAAATTGGTCGCGTCCGGATCGATATGTCTAAAGGGAAATTATGAAAGACTTGAAATGGCGCTGTTTTCCGGACTTGACGAATGGGAAACGACGGCTTGGGATACTTATAATCCCGCATTGTACGACGTAAAATTTACTCTTAGCGATCTGAACGGCGGAATTTTGGACGAGGTCGGTTCTTATTTCGGGTTCCGTCAGGTTCGGATTTTAGGAGATCGTATCTTACTTAATAATGACCCGATTTATTTGAAGATGGTGCTGGACCAAGGATATTGGAGCAGTTCGCACCTTACGCCGCCCGATGAAGACGCGATTCTGAAAGACGTTCTTCTTATTCGCGAAGCCGGTTTTAACGGCGTGCGCAAGCATCAGAAAATCGAGGACGAGCGTTTTTATTACTATTGCGACGTGCTGGGTTTGCTTGTTTGGTGCGAAATGCCGTCGTGTTATCGTTTTACCGATCATGCCGTGGAAAGTACGATACAGTCATGGCAGGAAATCGTAAAACAGATGCGTAATCATCCTTCGATTATAACGTGGGTGCCGTTTAATGAAAGTTGGGGCGTAAAAAATATTCAAGGTTCCGAATTTCAGCAGAATTACACGAGAAGCGTTTATTATTTAACGAAAACGCTGGATCGGCAAAAACGCCCCGTTATTTCCAATGACGGGGGGGAGCATACCATAAGCGATATTGTGACGTTGCATAATTACGATCAATACGGTCCGGGATTGCTCGCCGCGTATGCAGATAAGGAAAAGACCGTGAAAGAAATGCAAGTCGCCGGAGGTTCGATAAGAACGGTATTTGCCAAAGGTAATCATTATGAAGGGCAGCCCGTTATCGTCAGCGAATACGGAGGTATTGCGTTGCAGGACGGCGCTTCCGACGCGTGGGGATATGGCGAAAAGGCAAACGGGCAGGAGTCATATTTAATGCGTCTGGACGGGTTGACTTCCGCAATAAAAACGATGAATTATATGTGCGGCTATTGTCTGACTCAGTTTACGGACGTGATGCAGGAAAAAAACGGTTTATTCGATATGGAACGTAACGAAAAAGTACCCGTTGCCAAAATAAAAGAAATCAACGACAGACAAATTTTCTGACGCGGAAACTTGAAAAAAATTATATATTTTGACTGTGTGCGAAAAGTAATCCCGATAACATGGAGGGGAGAATGAAAAAATCTATTTTGAAACTATGTATTTTGGCTTTATGTCTGGTTATGACGACAAGCGGCGTTGCCTGCGGCGAAAATACCGGAAAAGAACCGATACAGAACGGAAACCGGATTGAGATAAGCGACGACGGATATCTTGTGATAGACGGCGTCAGGACGGACTTCCACGCCGAAAACGGAAAGTCCGCCTATGATATCTATCTGGAAAAGAATCCCGAGTATAGCGGCGACGAAAATCAATGGATAGACGATCTTGCGGCCGGTAAACTTGCGACAAAAAAAGAATATTCCGTTGTTTCTTACGGGCACAATCTTTCGGCGATCGTGCAGACGGGTACGGTTAGCTATACGGATTCGGAGGTGAAATTGAATAATACGATACTTGCTCTTAATGAGCCGATCGTGCTTCCTTTAAATGCGTCGTCCGAATGGAAGATACATTTTAAGGGAACGTATATGCCCGGCGGCACAGGCGGCGGACAGATATTGACGAGTTATGCCGGCGGTTTGAACGGAAGAGTTTATCTCGGGGCGAACGACAGAAACAGAGTTTTGTTTCTCGGCGTGTGCGTGGAAGGGCAATATGCAAATTATTGTTGGGATGTCGATCCGGAAATATTTCGCGAAAATCACGAATATGAAGTTTCCTTTCGCGACGGAGAATATTTGCTGTCGATCGACGGAGAAGAAGCAAAACGTTTTACCAGCGTAAATATCAACCAAGGGAATGTCACAGCCGTTCCGGACAGTAAAACGGCAAGCGACGAACTTACCGCAAAAATACGGGCGGTAACCGGACAGAATTATGTTAAGATGACGCATGTCGGAGCGGAGTCGCATAAATGCACGAATAATTTCGAGTATTACCACGTAACGACTTCTTCGATATATAACTACAAAGAATTGTCCGCGCATCCATTGAAAGATAAAACGATATTTTATCTGGGATCTTCGGTTACGCGCGGTCACGGCGGAGATACCGACGGTATTTCGTTTGCCGAAATCACGGCAAAACTGACGGGGAATTCTTACTGCAAAGAAGCGATCTCCGGTACAACGCTTGCGCGTAAAGCAAATGAAACGGCCGGCAGCGAATCATACGTTACAAGACTTGGCAAGTTTGATTTTACAAAAAAACCGGACGTGTTGGTCGTTCAGCTTTCCACGAACGATTTTTCGCAGAATGTGCCGCTTGGGTCGGTAAGTCTTTCCGATAACCCGGATTCTTTGGATCCGACGACCGTAACGGGCGCGATAGAGTATATTATCGCAAAAACACATGAGGTGTCGCCGGATACCAAGGTCGTGTTGTATACTTGTCCTTTGTCTGTCGATTGGGCGAAGTATGCTGATTACGGACGATATATTCAAACAACCGTATCGGAACTGTCCGCAAAATGGGGAGACGAGTTGCAAATTCTTGACCTGTACAATGCCCGGTATACTCGTGTTTCCGCGTATATGCAGGGTGACGGTTTGCATCCGACAAAAACCGGATATGCTCAGCTGTTTGTTCCGAACCTTATCGGCTTATTGATAGATAGTTTATAATCAAATGAGAAAAGACCTTGAAAAACGAACCATAGTTGTTCGATTTCAAGGTCTTTTCGGTGTACAATAAATATCCACCCGCATATGTGGTGGTTTCTTTTGGCAACGGCGGGCGTTTGGAGTATCATGATGGGCGTGTTCTTTGCGATTGCGCAGAAGAACGAGGAAAAAGAAAAGGCGAGAAAAATGATTAAGAATGGTTGGACGTATGGTTTGCGAATTACATAGAGCCTTCGTCTAAAACAAAAAACGTGCGAAAGATATTCGGAGATTATCGAAAAGCACTTGAAGGTAAAGTTGGGCGAGTACGAGCTTGAGGAACTGTCGCCCATCGTCATACAGAAGTATATCACCGAACTTATGCAGTCGGGCAATCTGACAACCGGAAAGGGGTTAGCGGCTAATCCCGTAAACGGGATTATGACGTTCTTTTTATCTACAACGTCTTATCCGTATATAACAGGACCGCCCGTGTATTGTCCTTTGCGATTATAGATATGATCGTAGCGGCTTTGGAGAAGGAAATAACGAGAATTATGGAAGAAGGTGATGCGAAATAGATAAACAATCTATATTGAACAAACATTCAAAATAAGGAATCTTTTATTTATTTTTAACTCTTAGGATTTGCAATTTGAGCGAATAACGGCAAATATGATTTCCGAAATAAAAATTTAAGTTCTCAAAGCTTTAGGTCGCTATTATAGCACTCCACTACAATAACAATATCGCCAATGGTTCATCTTGACAAGTTCGCATTCGTTTCGTCTGAGTTCACCAAAAAAGCCTCACACGAACAGTGTGAGGTTTTTTTATGTCCCCTCGGGATTTGATCTACCGCAGGGAATGAAGAGCAGCGTGTAAAAACGAAAGAACAAGCGGAAAGACGTGAAGTGCGGCATGTTCGCGGTGGCGAAAGCCACCAAGAGAGCGCAGCGACTGTTCTCCCGTAGGGGGGGATATCGCAAAACAGGAACAAGACGTTTTTGTATTACGTTTATGCCGGTCATACGCGTTTTTGCAAATTTTATTCATAAACTTAAAATTCTGTCTTTACAAAATGTGGAGTATATGTTAAAATTATACGGTAGGGTTAATTTTACTATAAAATCGTATTTCGCAGGCAGGGTAATAACGAAAAAACTCTTTCCGATGTGAAAGAGTTCCGACCGCACGATGCGGATAAGTGGGTACAAAGAAGTTATTTGAACTTGCCTTGTTATTTTGTACTTACATTATACAATGCGAAAAACGGTTTGTCAAGAGTTTTTTTAGTCACGGAGGACGAATGATGGAAGAAAAGGATCTGACCGAAAAGTTTTATCTCGGCATGGACATCGGTACCAACTCGGTCGGCATGGCTTGCACCGACGGCGAGTACAAACTGAAACGAGCAAAAGGCAAGGACGCCTGGTGCGTCAGGCTTTTCGACGAGGCGGAAACCGCCGAAACGCGCCGCACGGCAAGGACAGCCAGAAGACGGCTTAAACGTCGCAGGTTCCGCATAGGACTGTTGCAGGAACTTTTCGCGCCGCTTATCGACGACGAAACTTTTTTCATGCGACTGAATAACAGTCAGTTTTTTCCCGAGGACAAAGACCCGGAACTTTGCGGCGATAAAAATACGCTGTTTGCCGACGCTGGCTATACCGACAAGAATTTTCACAAGGAATTCCCGACGATTTTTCACCTGCGCAAAGCGTTGCTCGACGGCGAGAAAAAGTACGATATACGGCTTTACTATCTTGCGTTACATCATATAGTCAAGTACCGCGGGCACTTTCTATACGAGGGTGAGTCGGCGGGCGATATTCACGATTTAGGAAATTTGATCGGCGATCTCAACGCCGCGTTGACCGAAGTTTACGGTGACGGCGTGATTTCTTTCGATGAGTCAAGAGCGAACGAGGCGAAAGGTATTCTGATCGGTGATAGCCAACGCAGCGATAAACAAAAAGATCTGACAAAGTTTTTCGATGAAAATGCCGACAACAAAAAGCTGATAAAAAATATTACATGCGGCATTTGCGGATTGAAAATTTCGCCGAAAGACTTATTCGGGGAGAGTTACGGCGAAGAAAAATCGTTTGCATTTTCCGAACTCAAAGACGAAAATTTCGAGGGTATGCGCGGAACTTACGGCGACGATTTCGCTCTGCTTGAAAAAATGCGCGCCGTGTATTCGTTTGCCACGTTCGAGAAAATTTTTAAGGGCGCGAGTTGCATTTCGGCAGCAATGATACGGCTTTACGATCGGCATAAAACAGACCTTAAACGGCTGAAAGCGTTTGTGAAAAAGTATTTTCCGGACGACAAGTACAGGGAAGTTTTCAAGGCGACGGGGATAAAGAAAGCCGACGGCAAGACGGAGAAAATCGACAATTACGTCGCGTACATAGGCTATACGAAAAAGGGCGGCGAAAAGAAAAAAGTCGCGAAATGCAAGGACGATGAGTTCCGCACTTACGTCAAAAAATTGCTGGAAGAAGCGGTGAAATTAAACCCCGAAGCCGCTGTCGATGCCGACTATATCGATATAAAACAATCGCTTGACGCCGGCGAGTTTATGCCCAAGATTCTGCACGCGGACAACGGATTGTTCCCGCATCAGGTCAACGGCGACGAGCTCGGGAAAATTCTCGCGTCCATGCAAAAATTCTATCCCGAAGTCACCGACGAATTTGTAGAAAAAACAAAAAAACTGTTCGCGTTCCGCGTGCCGTACTACGTCGGACCGCTCGTGGGAGAAGGCGACAATCACTGGGCGGTGAGAAAAGCCGACGGTAGAATTTTGCCGTGGAATTTTGACGAAATGATAGATAAAGCGGCGAGCAACGAAGAGTTTATGCGCCGCATGACGAAGAAATGCACTTATCTTCGCGGCGAGGATGTGTTGCCGAAGGCTTCGGTATTGTATCAGAAGTACGACGTTCTCAATCAGCTGAACAAACTGCGCATAAACGACGCGCCGATTTCTGAAAGACTCAAAAAGCGGATATTCGACGAGTTGTTCATGAAATATCCGCGCGTCACCGACAAAAAGATAATAGAGTTTTTGCAAAAGAACGGCGAGGTCGCGAACGAAGAAAAGCCCACGCTTTCCGGTAAAGACGGCGATTTCAAAGCGAGTATGTCGTCGTATATCAATTTAAAGAAAATTCTCGGCGATTTCGTTAACGAGGACTACGCAAACGGCGGCGAAGTGTGCGAAAACATTATCCTCTGGCACGCGCTGAACACCGACAAGAGCGTCGTCGAATGGTTGATAAAGAAAAATTACGGGCATATTCGGGTCATCCGCGAGAATTTGAATAAACTGAAAGGGTTGACTTTCCGCGACTTCGGCAGGCTGTCGAAAAAACTGCTTGCGGGGATTGAATTTGCGGATAAGGCAACGGGCGAAATCGGTAACTTGTTGTACTTTTTATACGAGCGCAATCTTAATCTCAACGAGTTCATGTTCAGTGATCAATACACGCTGAAAGAGAAACTCGAAGAGGCGAACTGCGGCGCGGTGGCGGACATAGACGAGTATATCGACGAGTCCTACGTTTCGCCCGCGGTTAAACGCGGTATTCGTCAGGCACTGAGAATGGCGGACGAGTACGTCGCGGCGTTCGGACAAAGTCCCGACAAAGTTTTTATCGAAGTCACGCGCGAGGACGGGCAGAAGGGCGACAAAGGCAGGACGCGTCCGAGGAAGAAGCAACTGCAAGAGGCGTATAAGAAGATAGAAGGTATCGAAGAAATCGCGGCCGAACTCAATCGCGACGATATAACGGACTTGCACTTGCGCCAGGAAAGATTGTATCTGTATTTCCGTCAGCTCGGCAGGTGCATGTACAGCGGCGCAAAGATCGATCTCGAAGACCTGTTGAAAGACGGCGCGTCCAAGCGTTACGACGTCGATCATATACTCCCCAGAACCTATATAAAGGATGACAGTATCGACAACAAGGCACTCGTTTGCAGGGAATTGAACGCACGCAAAAGCGATACTTATCCGCTGCCCGAAGACTTTATGAGCCAAAAATCGCGCTGGAAGTTGTTGTGCGACAAGGGACTTATCGCCAAAAAGACTTATGATCGTCTTACGCGCACCGAGCCGCTCGGGGACAACGACTACAACGGTTTTATCAATCGGCAAAAGGTAATTACCGATCAGACGGCAAAGGCGGTTGCGGAACTTATGAAGATCAAGTTCCCGGATTCCGACATCGTGTACAGCAAGGCGAAAAACGTGAGCGACTTCCGGCAAAAGTTCGATTTGTTCAAGTGTCGCGAAACCAACGATTTGCACCATGCCCGCGACGCTTACCTTAACATCGTGGTCGGCAACGTGTACGACGTGCGTTTCTCCAAGAATTTCTACTATAAAGACGGCGACGTTTGGCGCAGATACAATCTTAAAAATCTGTTTACCCGCGAAATTCGCGGCGCGTGGGACGAGAAAACTTCTCTCGAAACCGTAAAGAAAACTTACGGCAAAAACACGATGGCTGTGACGAGATACGCGACCTGCGGGAGCGGTGGATTCTATAATCAAACGGTGTACGGCAAGGGCGACGAATCGATTACGCAGCCGCGCAAGACTACCGGACCGCTTTGCGACGCCGGCAAATACGGCGGATATAAATCGGAAAATACTGCTTATTTCACGATCGTGCGTTCGACAGGAAAGAAAGATAAACGTATCACGACGATAGAAGCGATCCCGGTGCTTACTAGTTATCGCGAAAAGAAAAATCCGGGAGCGGTTACGGAATATTTGACGAAAACCCGCGGACTCGTCGATCCGGAAATTCTTGTCGAAAAGGTAAAGGTCAAACAGCTTTTCAGGTATAACGGAACTTTACTTTATATCGCAGGAATAACGGGTAAACAAATAACTGCGCATAACGCGACAGAGTTATTTACCGACAATAAAACCGACGAGTACGTTCGCGAATTAGTTAAACTTTCCGCAATGAAAAAAGATAAGAGAATCGACGAACAGCAAGATCGTTACGTTATGAAAACGAACGGCGATGGCGTGGAAAAACTCGTTATCGATCGCAAGAGTAATCTTAAACTTTATAAATGGCTTGTTAAAAAATTATGCGACGATTGTTATAAAGGCGTTTCGGCTTTTAACGTGATTAAAAATTATCTTGTTAACGGCGAAGAAACCTTTATCGGATTATCCGTTGCCGATCAGGTTTACGTTCTGCTCGAAGTTCTGAAATTCTTACGTTGCACTGATGATGCGGCAGATATTCGTTTGTTGAACGGTAGTCAACAAAGCGGTAAAATAGTATTTAATCAAAACATTACCGACATCGATTTCGAGCTTGTATATCGTTCGCCGGCGGGACTTACCGAACGCGTAAAGAAAATATAAAGGGGTTAAGAAATGGGCTTTCGCACGGTGATAGTCAATTCGAGAAGCAAACTGGAATTTCGGCTGAATTACCTCGTTATCCGGGGTGAAACCGAAAAACGCGTGTTTATAGGCGAAATCAACACGCTCATCGTGCAAAGCACCGCCGTTTCGCTCACCGCCGCGCTACTAAGCGAACTTGTGCGGAATAACGTGAAAGTCATTTTTTGCGACGAAAAGTGTTCGCCGCATTCCGAACTCATACCATATTACTCGGCGCATAACACGTCGAAGCGATACAAGGAACAGGCGGCGTGGCAACAACGAGCGAAGGATCTGGTGTGGCAAAAAATCATAAGGCGAAAAATACTCGGACAAAGCGAACTTTTGCGTCATTACGGATTTGACGAAGAGGCGGCGATGCTTCGGGAATACATGGACGAGGTGACAGCGGGTGATGAAACCAACCGCGAAGGGCATGCCGCAAAAGTTTACTTTAATTGTATTTTGCCCGAGGGCGTGGGACGCCGCGACGGCGGTTTTATCAATGCTTGTCTAAATTACGGTTATGCGGTGCTTTTGTCGGCGTTTAATCGTGAAATTACCGCGAGCGGATACCTCACGCAGTTCGGAATATGGCACGATAACGAGTTTAACCCGTTCAATCTTTCGTCCGATCTTATGGAACCGTTGCGCGTGGTTGTGGACGAAACCGCGCTGTCGTTGGAAACCGGCGATGCGGACTTCAAGAAAAAGATGGCGAACGTACTCAATTATCCTGCCGTATCGGACGGCAAGAGCACGACATTGGACGTAGCGGTGAGAAATTACGTTCGCAGTACGATCGCGGCGTTGTGTTCGGGCGGCGCGACCGAACTCGATTTTCCGGAAAACGTGGTGCGTCGGGACTTATGAATTACAGGTTTATGAGATTATTATTGTTTTTCGATTTACCTATGGAAACGAGCAAAAATCGCACCGATTACGGGCGTTTCCACAAGTTTTTGATTAAAAACGGCTTTATAATGATGCAAAAATCGGTCTATTCGCGGCTTGTCGTAAACAACGTCGTGAGCGCGGCGGTAAAACAAAAAGTCGCGAAGAATCTGCCGCCGGAGGGCATTATCGAGATGCTGGAAGTGACAGAAAATCAGTTTTCGCGCATCGACTATCTCGTTGGAGAAAAACAGTCGCTTGTCGAGGAAAGCATGGACAGGTTGGTGGAATATGATTAGAGTGTCAAACTTCCGCATCGAAACGCCTGTCGAACTTAATCCGGATTCTCCGCTCGTGCTTACGATAGAGAATCCGAAAGAGTTTTATTTGCTCGTGAGCGACATGATCGGAGCGTTTGCCGGCGCGGAAACCGGTTTTTCGATGTGGTACGGCGATGCGAAAATAAAACCGTCCGATCGATGCGAAATCGTTTCCGATACGTTTTCGTTTGAAGTTACCGATCGCAAAATAACGAATTTATTGTATAAAAGGCTGCAAAACATTTTTCTCGACGGCGATTACGTCGCATCGTTCGGCGAATTGTCTGCGGCGGCGGAAAATTTTTTGAACGGACTGTGCGATGCCGTTGATTTTCCGATCGAGTATGACGAATTATCGTTGGACACCGTTTTGAAAGCGTTTTCCGTGCGCCCGGCGAAGAATTACGATACGTTGCTTGAAAAACTCGTTGCGTATATCGATATTTTTGCGGAACTGAAACGTGTTGATGCGTTTGTGTTCGTTGGACTGAAAGACGTATTGCCGGATGACGAACTTGCGCTTTTATATCGGCATTGCGAGTTGAAAAAGATCGCGTTGTTGCTTTTCGAGAGTCATCGGACTCGCGACTTGCTCGCGAACGAACGTTCGATAATTATTACCGACGATCTTTGCGAAATACTTGAAAATTTCGGTTGATTGTGGTATTATAGTCTTGCGGATAGAAATATCCGTGCTCTTGGTTGCAGGTTTTTGACGCCGGCGATTGCCGCCGGAAACACAAAATAACCGCACGGCGGTGCGCGCTTTCAGCCTTATTTGAGGTTTGAGAGCCTTGTTATTTTGTAATAGTCTTAAACAAATATTTGTATTTATGTTATACTATACTTGTTTGAGAGCCTTGTTATTTTGTAATAGTCTTAAACCTGCGGAAGCCACGCTTTATCGCTTTCGCCGTTTGAGAGCCTTGTTATTTTGTAATAGTCTTAAACATATGGAATATACTTTATTTACAAATTCCAGTTTGAGAGCCTTGTTATTTTGTAATAGTCTTAAACACGTATCTTTTTCAATCGTTAACTCCACTTGTTTGAGAGCCTTGTTATTTTGTAATAGTCTTAAACTTGAAAAAAAGATATAAGATTATCATTTTTGTTTGAGAGCCTTGTTATTTTGTAATAGTCTTAAACAAAGAATTAAAACTATGTTATAATATACTCGTTTGAGAGCCTTGTTATTTTGTAATAGTCTTAAACCAACGGAATACTCGCCGACAACGTACATATGTTTGAGAGCCTTGTTATTTTGTAATAGTCTTAAACAAATATTGATAATTATGTTATACTATAACTGTTTGAGAGCCTTGTTATTTTGTAATAGTCTTAAACGAGAAAAATGAATAAAATTCTTTATCAAGAGTTTGAGAGCCTTGTTATTTTGTAATAGTCTTAAACACTTTAGCGGCTAGCAACCCGAACTGCCAAGTTTGAGAGCCTTGTTATTTTGTAATAGTCTTAAACTCGTTAAATAATTTGCTTGATGAATATAAAGTTTGAGAGCCTTGTTATTTTGTAATAGTCTTAAACACATAAATATCAATAACATAATATACAACAGTTTGAGAGCCTTGTTATTTTGTAATAGTCTTAAACAAATATCCTTAATTATAGTATAATATACTTGTTTGAGAGCCTTGTTATTTTGTAATAGTCTTAAACAAATATTGATAATTATGCTATACTATATTTGTTTGAGAGCCTTGTTATTTTGTAATAGTCTTAAACAAATAATGATAATTATAGTATAATATACCCGTTTGAGAGCCTTGTTATTTTGTAATAGTCTTAAACATAAAGTCTATTTTGGACTTTGTCAAGCAAGTTTGAGAGCCTTGTTATTTTGTAATAGTCTTAAACAAATATCCGTATTTATGCTATAATATACTTGTTTGAGAGCCTTGTTATTTTGTAATAGTCTTAAACAGAGAGCTTGATATGTCCGCAACGATTGCAGTTTGAGAGCCTTGTTATTTTGTAATAGTCTTAAACAATTAAGCGGCTAGCAACCCAAACTGCCAAGTTTGAGAGCCTTGTTATTTTGTAATAGTCTTAAACCGGGTTTGTGCGTTTCCATCTCTCATTTACGTTTGAGAGCCTTGTTATTTTGTAATAGTCTTAAACAAATGTACGGAAAAATTATAAGAGAACAGCGTTTGAGAGCCTTGTTATTTTGTAATAGTCTTAAACAAGCGTAATCGAACCGTTAGCGCACCAACTGTTTGAGAGCCTTGTTATTTTGTAATAGTCTTAAACCCACCGCGTATACAATAAGGCGGACGCGATGTTTGAGAGCCTTGTTATTTTGTAATAGTCTTAAACACCCACGCCGATATCCCGTCCGTATGATATGTTTGAGAGCCTTGTTATTTTGTAATAGTCTTAAACAATCACTTTTAACAAGCGCTAGCGGATTGTGTTTGAGAGCCTTGTTATTTTGTAATAGTCTTAAACTGAATATGTGTCTATATCCTCGTACAGCTTG
The DNA here is from genome assembly GCA_934277845.1 of uncultured Clostridia bacterium. Classification (GTDB taxonomy): domain Bacteria; phylum Bacillota; class Clostridia; order Christensenellales; family Pumilibacteraceae; genus UBA10677. The sequence goes on along the minus strand of CAKQVV010000033.1, from coordinate 2,114 downwards.
TTTGAGAGCCTTGTTATTTTGTAATAGTCTTAAACCGTTGCGGACAGGGGGCAAACGTGCCGCGAGTTTGAGAGCCTTGTTATTTTGTAATAGTCTTAAACTGCCACCACAGCGAACATTGCGCCGACAATGTTTGAGAGCCTTGTTATTTTGTAATAGTCTTAAACCCGCCGTCGGCATATAATCTATTGCATCTTGTTTGAGAGCCTTGTTATTTTGTAATAGTCTTAAACGCGACAAAGGCGCGGACGGTTTGTACGGTGGTTTGAGAGCCTTGTTATTTTGTAATAGTCTTAAACTGGCAATTTTGTATAAAATGATTGCGTGTTGTTTGAGAGCCTTGTTATTTTGTAATAGTCTTAAACCCTAATATAATATAGGTGTTAGACGTTACGGTTTGAGAGCCTTGTTATTTTGTAATAGTCTTAAACCAGGCTTTGCGGTTGCGGGAAAATTTGATTGTTTGAGAGCCTTGTTATTTTGTAATAGTCTTAAACTCGGATCTTCGTAAACGATATTAGTAAACGGTTTGAGAGCCTTGTTATTTTGTAATAGTCTTAAACTCTCGGTCTTACTCGCGTTGAGTTTACTGAGTTTGAGAGCCTTGTTATTTTGTAATAGTCTTAAACATAAACTTTTGTAAATCGCTTTTTACGAGCGTTTGAGAGCCTTGTTATTTTGTTTATAGTGTAGTCGATTCGGGAATTGACATCGGGAATAATCTACTGTATAATAACATAGTAAAAGCAAGTTGGCACTTTGTGGATATTATTCGGAGGAAATTATGAATTACAGATCGGCAGGTGAAGTGGGAGGGTTCCCGTATCAGTCGAAATTATTGTGTTACGTCCTCGTCGGTAACGACGGGACGATTTCGCAACCGTGCCAGTATCGCAAGAGCGATCGGCGGGAACTCGTCGAAGCGGCGAAAAAGGTTCGCGAAGGTACGGCGCGATTGTTCGTTGCGTGGCCGGGAAGTTATCGCACCGATTTATTCGCGGTTGACGATATAACGGCGTTTATGACGGCGTTTGAAATAACCGAAGAAGAACTTGCGTAAAACGCGCCGGATACTAATTAGGATTATAAATATGAGTCGGGCAAGGTACTGCCATTATCCTTTCGATAGTATTTGGGTTAATTTGTTTCTGTTTAGCGATGGCAGTATTAGGATTAGAGTGACGCTGATACGAAAAAACGCTTCACTTTCGGTGAGGCGTTTTTCTGTAATTATTTTTAATAAACGTATTATGTGCGGAAGTTGATAAGTTAAAATATCCCCGCCCGATTATTTTCGTTATTCCGCTTGTCTGGTCGCGGCGGTAAAGCAGTCGAGGGACTTCGAGTTGCCGGCCTTTTTATAGGCGACTTCGGCGTCCTTGTCTACCGAGGTGATTTCGTAAACCTTGCCGTCGGCAGACAGGTGCGTGCCTGCGACAATTTCGTCGTTCCGAAGGTTAATCACGGTGCCGTCGCCGTCCTTGCGGAACGTGAGCACGCCGTCGTTGCCCACCAGCGCGTAGCGGGTTTTGCCCGTTTTCACGTCGGTGAATTTTTTGGCTTCTTCCTCGAAGATCGAGTTGAGAGCGTTGATTTCCTGCTGCGAAGAAAAGTAGTCGCTTACGGTGTCGGCAGACTCTTTGACGAACTTCTTGCTCTTGTCCCAGAAATCGCCGAAGCCTTTTTTGACGTCCTTCCAGAAGCCGCCTTTTTTCTCATCGGGCTTGTCGTTTTCGACGGTTTTATCGTTTTCGACCGCGTCGACTTCCTTGACTTCTTCGGATTTAACTTCTTCCGCGGTTTCGGCCGCGGTGGTCTTTTCTTCTTCGTTCATAATAATATTATACCTCCGTTTTATCGAATTATCAAAATTTATTTTAGTTTTTTGGCGCGGAGCCGTCAGGCTTTCAGTTCTTTCAGCCCGTAAGCGCGGGTATAAGCCGAGCTGCCGTCCGCTCCCGTCACGACCACGCGGATATAAGCCCGGCGCCCGGTAAGTTCTTCCGCGCAACCCGCGAAATAGCCCGAGAGGTCGAACTCGGCGTGAGTGATATGCCCGGCGTACAGCGCGGTCCGGTGCATATTCGAGCGGCGTTCGGTGCAGACGGTGACGG
>CAKQVV010000032.1 GCA_934277845.1 uncultured Clostridia bacterium | reverse complement strand
CCTGCCAGCCTTTGCCGCGATTGTCCATAACGGACTTGTGGGCTTTGGCAATGGCTGCCGCGTTCTTTTCAAACGCGCAGGGGCAAATGCCTTTCTCACCGACTGAGTCGGTCATCATGTTGTTGTAGTCGAATCTCAGATTCATAATACTTACTGTTCTCCTTCTGAATGTAATTACTTTTTTACACGGCGCGAGGGCAAGCGACGATTCCGTCGCAAGCCCCCGTTTGCCGATTTTTTAACTATTGTTACTGAACTGCTTCTATAAGACCGTAGTCGCCGTCATTACGTGAGTACAACACGTTTACGTTGCCGGTGGACTTATTTGCAAAAACGTAGAAATCGTGTCCGACGAGTTCCAGTTCCTCGATCGCGTCTTCCACCGTCATGGGTACGAGGTTGTAAGATTTGCTGCGAACGACCTTTTTCTCGGGCGCTTTCGCTTCTTCTTCCACGATGGGCATCGTAAAGTCGAGATCCTTGACTTTGAACTTCTTGGATTTCATCTTGTCGTGATGACGAATAATCTGCTTTTCGAGTTTAGGAATCGCAAGGTCGATATTCTCGTACATATTGCCGCCGGCGACTTCCGCACGGACTATGCCGCCGCTGACCGAGATCGTGATTTCCAGCGTTTCGACGTCCTTGGATTTTTTCAGCACGATTTTCGCTTTCGTGTCATCTTCAAAAAACTTGTCAAGTTTATCAACCTTCCGGGTGATGATGTCTTTCAGTTTTTCGCTCGCGTTGTAGTTCTTGCAAAGAAATTCGATTTTCATAAGGTAAAGCCCCCTTGACTTAGTTTTTTGCGGAAATCGTCACGAAAACGCGCCCGCTCCCGTTTTTATTTCCACGGCTATATTATAACACGGTTTCAAAAAATTGTAAATAGGTTTCGGAAATTTTCCTCTATTATTTACATCGATTTTATATTAGCCGCATTTTCGTCCTGTTGTGCAAAGTCTCACAGGCCCGCTTACCTTATCACGATTTCTCCGCCTTCGAGATCTACGCGGACAAGCGAATTGTCGCGTATTCGTCCGGAAATTATACCTTCGGCAATCTTGTCCTCTATTGTTTGCTCGATAACGCGTCGGAGCGGGCGTGCTCCGTACTCGGCGTCGTAACCTTTTGTCACGACGTAATCGAGAGCCTCGGGCGAGATTTCGAGTTCGATACCGCGCTCCATGAGATTCTTTTCAAACTTGTCGAGAAGTATGCCGGCGATCTTGCCGATGTCCTCTTTTTTAAGCGGCTCGAATATACAAACGACATCGATACGATTGATAAACTCCGGCTTGAAATACCGCTTCAGCGATTCGGTAAGCAATTCTTCGGTGCGCTTTTGTTCGTTGTCGGCACCGAACAACGCGGAAAACCCAAGACCTCGCGGCGCGGACTTGAGTTCCGACACGCCCGCGTTACTTGTCATTATTATGACGGTATTTTTGAAACTTACCGTTCTGCCCTGCGAATCCGACAGTCTGCCGTCGTCGAGAATCTGCAACAGAAGATTGAAAATGTCGGGATGAGCCTTCTCTATCTCGTCGAAAAGCACGACCGAGTACGGTTTTCTCCTGACCGCTTCGGTGAGTTGTCCGCCGTCGTCGAAACCGGCATATCCGGGCGGCGCGCCGATGAGTTTCGACACGGAATGAGATTCCATATATTCGGACATATCCAGTCGTATCACGGCGTTTTCGTCGTCGAAGAGTGCTTCGGATAATGCTTTGGTAAGTTCGGTTTTGCCCACGCCGGTAGGTCCCAGAAACAGAAATGAACCTATCGGACGCGACGGATCTTTAAGCCCCGCACGGGCGCGACGAACCGCCTTTGCAACCGCTTTGATCGCCTTGTCCTGACCGATAACGCGCTTGTGAAGTACTTCTTCCAGATCCATCAGTCTGCGGGTTTCGCTCTCGGACAGGCGCGTCACGGGAATTTTCGTCCAGTCGGAAACGATTTCGGCGATTTGTTCGGCACCGATAACGTTGGCTTCGTGCTCGGACGAGCGATACCAGTTAAGACGGCTTTCGTCGAGTTTGCTCTGAAGTTCGGCGATGCGGCGTTTATAACTGTTCGCAAGGTCGAATTGTTCTCTTCTCACCGCTTCGTTCTTTAATTTTTCCAGTTCCTTCAACTCGACCAGCATGTCACGCTGCGCGCCGGGAAGCGTGTTGCCGCTCACTTTTGCGCGGCTCATCGCCTCGTCGATAAGGTCGATCGCTTTGTCCGGTAAAAATCTGTCGGTTATATAGCGGTCGGAAAGTTTCGCCGCAGCCTCGATCGCCTCGTCGGACAAGCGGACTTTGTGGAACGTTTCGTAGTTCTCTTTGAGCCCTTTTAATATCGCAATCGTTTCTTCTACCGACGGCGGATTGACGATGACCGGCTGGAAACGGCGTTCGAGAGCCTTGTCTTTTTCGATAAATCTGCGGTATTCGTCCGTCGTGGTCGCACCCACCGTTTGCAGTTCGCCGCGGGCTAGGTACGGCTTCAGAATATCGGCGGGCGAAACCTCGCCGTCTTTGGATCCGGCTTGCGCCAGCGTGTGGATTTCGTCGATAAACAATATTATATTACCGTCCGCGCGGATAACGTCAATCGCATTTTTGAGTTTTTCTTCCAGTGCGCCGCGATACTTTGTCCCCGCCATGAGCGAGCCTATATCGAGCGAGAATACCGTTTTGCCTTTCAATAGTTCCGGGACGGAGCCGTCGACTATTGCTTTGGCAAGCCCCTCGACTACCGCGCTTTTACCTACGCCAGGTTCACCGATAAGCACCGGGTTGTTTTTCGTTTTTCGGCAAAGGATCTGAATAATGCGCGCAATTTCGTCGCGCCTGCCGATGATCGGATCGATTTTGTGTTCGCGGGCGCGTTTAGTCACGTCTACACCCATATCCGCAAGCTGCGCCGGAAGCTCGCGTTTCTCTTCGTCGTCGTTTTTTGCCGCATTGTCCGCCTCAGCTTGTAATACAGACTTCAATTTTTCGACGAGTTCGGGTAAGTTTATTTTGTACCAGTCGCGAAGTATGCTGGTCGCAAGCGACGCCTGATCGAGCAGCATGCAGTACAAAAAATGTTCGGTGCCGACAGCCGACTGCCCGAGACTTTGCGACAGTTTGAACCCGGTCTGAAACATGGATTTTACACGCGGCGTATAATCAACGTCACCTACGATGCGCATGTGCGCTCCTCCTCCGAAAACGCGTTCGGAGAAAGAGAGGTTCACTCCGCGCTCAACCAGCAGTTTACTCGCCGTGCATTCGCGGACGCTCACCAGTCCGTATAAAATATGTTCCGTTCCTATTTCCGGGTTGGCGTACTTCTTTGCCGCTTCTCTTGCGGCTTTGAGCGCTTTATCCAGGTTTTCCGTTACGGCGTATTTCATTTATTCTTCTCCCGAATAATCGATGATAGTCTTGCTTGATATTATTTCCGTTTTAGGACTGTATAACCATTGTCATAAATTCAGTTTCGCTATACTTTTTATCGCATTTCTGACCGTTTCTGCACGATAAATTTCGCGGGATTTTTCGGTATTCAGCGGTCGATCGGCGGCACTGACGAGATTGAACGGCGCAACCGAAATCATCAGTTTGTCGAGTTTCACAACGCTTTTTACATCTGCCACGCCGTAGTACGCACCGAGTTTTATCATCGACAATGCGTCTATCGTCTGTTTGTCGCCGAGCATATACGCGCAGGACGCGATGCCGAACGCACGCGCGATTTCATCGATGAGCGCATCTCCGCGATTCGCCATAAGTCTGTCTCTTGCGTCTTTTTCCGCAGCGGCTATACTTTCCGCAGCCGAGCGCACGAACGACAGGATTTCTTGTTCCGTGACGCCCAGCGTGCGTTTGTTGGAAATCTGGTAAACATAACCGAGCGCGTCGCTTCCCTCGCCGTATACTCCGCGCAACGTGACGTTCATTCTCGCAAGAGTACTTACGTTGCGTTTGAGTTCGCCGGTTATGGTAAGCGCGGGTAAAAACATCATGACAGACGCGCGCATGCCGGTACCGAGATTAGTGGGACAAGCGGTGAGATAACCGTACTTTCTCGAAAACGCAAAATCGGCGGTTTCGCTTATGCGATCGTCCAGCGCGTCGGCGATGCGGTAGGCGTCGTCCAGCCAAAAACCGCTGAGAATAACCTGCTCGCGGATGTGATCCTCTTCGTTCAGCATGACGCTGATTTTCTCGTCGTCGCCGAGCACAACTCTTCCGTACGGACAATCCGACAACAGCTCTTTTGAAATAAGATGACGCTCCACAAACGCGCCGGCTTCGGTTTCGCCGAGATCCTTTACTCTGTACGTTTCGTAACCGTTATTGAGCGCCCGACCGACTCTGGACGCAACCATATCGGCATGCCCCGCGCTCATTTTTCGCGGAAACGGTATGCCTTTAAGGTTTCGCGCCAGCCTTATTCTGGTGGATATAACCGAAGTCAGCATCGATTCGTCCATGTACTTCTCCTTTCAGTCGCGTCGGGGTGTTAAAAATTATTACGAAGTTCTTTCAGTCTTGCCGTAAGTTGCGTCGCGCGATCGTAATCTTCCGCGGCAACGGCTTTCCGCAGTTCCGCGTTTACACGCTCGTATTCTCTCTCGGGCGTAGACGCCGCTTTCGACGGCGACTTGCCGACGTGCGAAGATCCCTGGCGCATTTTGGATAAACGTTCGTCCGTTTCTTTTCCGAACGCGGAATAACAAAATTCGCAACCGACATAGCCGCTCTTTTCAAACTCGGCAAGCGTCATGCCGCACGACGTACAAATTACGATTCCCGATTTCCTGTCTGCAATAAGCGGCGAAGCGGCTTTCTTCGCATTCCCTTCACCCGGCAATCTCGAGCGCCTGCAATCGGCGCAAAGATTTACTTCGGTTCGTTTCCCGTTATATTTATCGACCGTGCGGTAAACGGCTTCATTCTTTTTACATTCGTCGCAAAGCATATATTCATTATATAATAACGCGTGGCGTTAAGTCAATCGAATAGCGACGTTAATCGCTTTTACGTAACGGCAGCGACCTTATACGACGATTTGCGACAAAATCAAACGCGGCGAATCGAATCGTCGCGTTATATTCTGTATAATTATATATCTCTTATGCGGAAACTTGCAAGTATATTGTTTGTCAGCAATTACAATCGGTTTCCGGTTTATCGTCGTCACCGGGCATCTGCTCGATTTCGACGCCTGCTTCTTTGAGAAGCTGCATGGAGAACTCGTCGGGATAACCATGGCGGTAAACTATGCGGACGATTCCGCTGTTAATGATCATCTTCGAGCAAATAACGCAAGGCTGATGAGTGCAGTAAAGCGTCGCGCCGTCAATACCGACGCCCATTTTCGCAGCCTGGATAATCGCGTTTTGTTCCGCATGTGCCGCGTAGCAAATCTCGTGGCGTGTACCGCTGGCAATGCCGAGTTTTTTCCTGATACAATATCCTCTGTCTTTGCAACTCTCTATACCCGCGCTTGCGCCGTTATAACCGGTGGTAAGTATGCGTTTGTTCTTGGCGATTACGGCACCCACCTGACGATTCGACTGATAACAACTCGACCACGTCGCGACGTCCTCCGCCATTTTAAGAAAACGCTCGTCCCATTTAGTACCTTTCATTGCGTCCATACTCTTCTCTCCTTTCCCGGTTCAATCCAGGGAAACAGATTTCGATATTCTTCGTTTGATTTATAAATCATTGTAGCATAACCGCATCGATTTGTCGAGCGTTTGACGTATTTTTGCGCATTTTATCGAATTTTTTGCGCTAACAGAACATATTTTTAATAAAGTTGCAATACTTGCCGAAAATACTTGCGGGTAGTTCGATTGATTGCTAGCACTCTCACGGGTAGTTTGATAAAAAATTTTAAAAACCGCATAAAATCGCTTGCAAAAAAAAACAAAGTGATATATCATTATACTGCGTTTAAGCGAGGCGACTGCGATGTCTGCCGAACAATGACGCAATCAATAAATCAAAAAGAATACGGAGGTATTTATTTATGAAAATCAGACCTTTGTTCGATCGTGTAGTGATCGAACCGATCGACGCAGAAGAAAAGACCGCAAGCGGCATCGTTCTTCTCGCCAAAGACCAGGAAAAACCTCAGATGGCACAGGTCATCGCAGTAGGCCCCGGCGGCGTCGTGGACGGAAAAGAAATCAAAATGGAAGTCAAGGTCGGCGACAAAGTGCTTTGCTCGAAGTACGCCGGCAGCGAATTCAAAGTCGACGGCAAGGAAGTCACCATTCTTCGTCAGAGCGATATTCTCGCCGTTGTGGACTAATTACAGGGAGGTAATTTATTATGGCTAAACAGATTAAAACCGGCGAAGAAGCAAGAAAGGCTCTTGAAAAAGGCGTCAATACCCTTGCAAATACAGTTAAGATCACGCTCGGACCGAAAGGCAGAAACGTAGTACTCGGCAAAAAGTACGGTGCTCCGCTTATCACCAACGACGGCGTGACTATCGCTAAAGAAATCGAACTCGAGGACGCTTTCGAGAACATGGGCGCACAGCTCGTCAAAGAAGTTTCCACGAAAACCAACGACGTCGCCGGCGACGGCACCACCACCGCTTGCGTACTCGCACAGGCAATCATTCGCGAAGGACTGAAAAACGTCGCTGCCGGCGCAAACCCGATTATAGTCAAAAAAGGTATTGCAGCTGCTACCGACGCCGCAGTCGCGCATCTTAAATCCATCAGTAAATCCATCGATTCCAAGACCGCCATCATGCACGTTGCGGCGAACTCCGCAGGAGACGAAAAAGTCGGCGAACTCATTTCGGACGCTATGGAAAAGGTCGGCAAAGACGGCGTAATCACCGTCGAGGAAAGCAAGACGATGGAGACCAATCTCACCGTCGTAGAAGGCATGCAGTTCGACCGCGGTTATGCTTCGGCCTACATGGTTACTAATTCCGACAAGATGGAAGCGGTACTCGACAACCCGCTCATCTTGATTACCGACAAGAAAATCAGCAATATTCAGGAAATTCTGTCCATTCTCGAACAGATCGTCAATCAGGGTGCAAAACTCCTCATTATCGCCGACGACATCGAAAGCGAACCTCTCGCCACCCTCGTCGTCAACAAACTCCGCGGCACGTTTAATTGCGTAGCAGTCAAGGCTCCGGGCTTCGGCGACAGAAGAAAAGAGATGCTTAAAGACATCGCTATCCTTACCGGCGGCACCGTCGTCAGCGAGGAAACCGGTCTCGAACTCAAAGACGTTACCGTCGATATGCTTGGGCGTGCCAAACAGGTCAAGGTTGACAAAGACAACACCACGATCGTCGAAGGCGCGGGTTCGTCCGACGAAATCAAAGCAAGAATCAAATCGATCCGTGCGCAGATGGAAGTCACCACTTCCGATTACGATCGCGAGAAACTCGCGGAACGCCTCGCAAAACTCGCGGGCGGCGTAGCGGTCGTGGGCGTAGGTGCGGCTACCGAAGTCGAAATGAAAGAAAAGAAGCTCCGCATCGAGGACGCTCTTGCTGCTACCCGCGCAGCTGTCGAAGAAGGTATCGTTCCGGGCGGCGGCGTTGCTCTCCTTACCGCTATTCCTGCGATCAAGAAACTCGTCAAGACGCTTTCCGGCGACGAAAAGACGGGTGCGGAAATCGTACTCAAAGCCCTCGAAGAACCTATGCGCCAGATCGCAATCAACGCAGGTATCGACGGATCTATCATCGTTAACAACATTCTTACCGCAAAGAAACCGTTTACTTACGGTTACGACGCGCTTAAAAACGAATACGGCGACATGGTCGAACGCGGCATCATCGATCCTACCAAGGTTACGCGCTCCGCGCTCCAGAACGCTTCGTCTGTCGCGGCTACCCTGCTCACGACCGAAAGCGTCGTTGCAGATATTCCCGAGCCCGAGCCGGCGGCTCCCGCAGGCGGCATGGGCGGCGGCATGTACTAAGCCGATAACCGCTTGATCCGACAAGTCAATAATCAGTAACAAAAAGGTCGCGACTTTTGCTTAAGCCGCGACCTTTTTATGTCGGTTTACGGTGATAAACCGAAATCGCTCGTTATATTATTTACACACGAGCAATTTCATTGCACAAAAAAGAGAAGAAACTTTTTACGGACGAATCGGCATCGTGATGAAGCATACTTCGAGCATGTTTCCTGACGCGAGCGGTCGTGACGGATACAAAGTCCCTTCCCTTTTCTATATGTGCAAGGAAGGGTTTGTCGCGACGCTCTGCCGGGGAGAGGTGATTGTCGCGCGGTCAATCCGTCCTTGTACTCTTATAATGCGTAGTTTCGTAAAAAAATATTCGTCAACGAAGATTTTAACAAAAAAGTCCGAAATCGTTATCGGACTTTTTGATCATTTAATACAGCAGTCTTGCCGTTGCCGGAACGGTAACTGCGGGATCTTCGCTGCCTTTGATCGTAAAGCGGCGATTGAGTACTTCTGCATCCGGCACAATGTAGATACGTTTATTTTGCCAGATCGTTTCGCAATCGACGGAAAAGTATTTCCCCTTGAACATGGCGTCGATAAGCGACGGGTTCATGCGGACGACTGCAGTCTTCATCTTGCCGTCGGCAAAAAGGCGTTTGAGTTCGGCTTTGATCTTGCGCGCAACATAGTCGACCGACTGGGCATGCGCGTCGCCGCCGCAATACGGACACTCGTCAAGCAGTACGGTACTGAGTTCTCTGCCCACTTTTTTCCTCGTGATTTCCACGAGCCCCAGCGCGGACATACCGATCACGCGGGTTTTAGTGCGGTCGTATATCATTTCCTTTTTGAGTTCTTCCACAACTGCAACTTTGTGCATTTCATCGGTCATGTCGATAAAGTCGACGATAATTATTCCGCCGATATTACGCAGTCTTATCTGTCGGGCGATTTCTCGGGCGGCTTCGATATTCGCCTCGAAAACGGTTTCCTCATGATTGCTGCCGCGAGCAAACTGCGCCGTATTCACGTCTATTACCGTGAGAGCCTCGGTGTAATCGAACACGAGCGACACGCCGCTTTTGAGTTTAACTCTGCGATCGAGCAGTTTGTCAACTTCGTCGAGAATATTGAACGCATCGAAAATGTCATACTGCCCGTCGTAAAGCCGCACCCTGTCGTAAAACCTGACGTTGTGTTCCTTCATGACTTTTACGAGTGCGTCTACAGTGTCGCGATCGTTGCAAACTATCGATTCAATATTCGACGAAAGCATATCGCGGACGTTCCTAAAAATCAGGTCGCCGTCGCTGTAAACCTGCGCGATTCCGTCGGTGGCGTTATAAGCCGCGACTATCTTTTTCCACTGCTCGAAAAGGCGTTTTACTTCGTCGACGATCTCGCTTCTTTTAGCGTCTTTCGCCGCAGTTCTCGCGATAAATCCGCCGCCATCGGGTTTGAGTCTCGAGAGCATCGCGGTGAGTTTTTCGCGGGTTTCGGTATCGGTTATTTTATTTGAAACGCCGACAAAATCCAGCGTCGGCAGTAAAATGACGTATCGTCCGGGAATGGTTATCGTAGTGGTAAGGCGTGCACCCTTCGTGCCGATTTCTTCCTTTGTTGCCTGAACCATGACGTAATCGCCTTCTTTTACGTCGAGCAACTTCGGCATAACGCCCGCGCTGCCAAGCACGGATTTGTGTCCGAGCGTTTCTTCAACCGACAAAAAACCGTTTTTTGCGTTGCCGAAATTGACGAAAGCCGATTGCAGTCCCGTGAGTACGCTTTCGACTCTGCCTTTATAAATATTGCCGGTAATATACGACGAATCTTTGTATTCGACGTAGTGTTCTTTGAGTTTACCGGCTTCGACCAGCGACACGCTGGACATGTACGATTCGACGTCTATGAGAATAAGTCCCGTTTTCACCGCAATTCCGTCCGAGCAAGAATTTATCCCCCGATACCCAGGGGGAAACTACGAGTTATTATATCATACTTTTACGGCAAAAACAACGAAAAACGACTTCATTTCCACTTTTTTTGCGCATTTTCGCGAAATTATGTATCAAAATCGAGAACTAGACAATCTATTCTGACTTTTCCGAAACATTCTCGACCACTGCTCTCACCATGCCGGAAAACGCCGTACCGCTCATCTGTTCAAGGTCGGTTTCCGTGACGGTAGCAACAAATGCGAAGTTTTCGTCCACTACACGGAATTCGGTGTAATACTCGGAATTGAGCGAACGCAAAAGCGTGCGGGCGGGTGCCGAAGCGGATATTACGACCGTGCGGAGCGGCAAGCCTTTTCTTGCTTTTTCCGCACGGTATGCGACCTGATAAAGCCGCCTGTACGCGCAATGTTTGTCGGGAATCAAGGCGGAAAACACCATGAACGCGGACATCGACGCAAAGGTAGGATTTATGCCGTAAAACAGCGATGCGACGAACGCCGCGGCAAATACTCCGCCGATAACGAATCCGACAATCCGCAACCTTTTATAAGCATATTCGCGCGGTATTTTCTTTGACGCAAATGCAAGCACAATCCTGCCGCCGTCGAGCGGATATACCGGCAAAACGTTGGTCGCGGCGATAGTTACGTTTGCGAAAACAAAGTCCTCGGTAACGTATTGAGCGACGGGTACAAACCACCACAACGCCGCGCACAGCACGGCAATAATTACGTTTGCAAGCGGTCCCGCAATCGCGATTCTGTATTCGTCGCGGGCGTTTGCATCGTCGAACGAACCGACAAGCGCGGCTCCGTAAGGCATAAGCCGGAACTCGTTAAGTTTGTATCCGAGTCCGTTTGCCACAGCGGCATGCGCGATTTCATGCAGGACGATGGCAACGAAATAGGACGCGAATTTATCGAATTTTCCGAATACTACCGCCGCGAGTGCAATGAGGTACACTATCAGCGATACCCGCACGCTAAGTCCGTCATGCCTGCGTTCTCGATTTTCGGTTCCGGTTTTTACGTTCAATTTTCACCTCGTGGATTATGTATATTAAATTTGCCGCCCCGATATTACAAACCGGGTACGGCAAACTTTGGAAGAAGAACAGGAAAGGCATTTTTATGATGATTCCTGGCAAAAACCGCCGATGAATCTACAAAACATCCGATATCAGGCAAGCAACCTGCCGATATCGATAAGACGGTCGGTGACGGCTTTGACGGTGAGAACGTACTCGCCGTTTTCGGTCAGATCCATATATACTTTGAGATCGTCGGAACCTATGTACATATAGTTCGTGAGAAGTTTGTACTGATCTGAGCGCAATACTCTCAACATGTTTTCGATTGCAGAAACTTTGTCCTCCATTGCCACGGTTTTCAAACGACGTTTCGCCGCGTCGCGTTTTATTGCAGTAGACACGATTTACTCCTTTATTTTATATTATTTTTCGCATTTTACGCCTGATTCCGCCGAATACTCCGCGATACTTGCGCCCTGCGTCATACACAGTACCGTTGCCGTAGCGGATCATTTTCGCAAGCATGAGTGTGGCGATATACCCTTCGCTTTTTCGGCTTTGCGGGAGTGACAGCGTGCTGAGCATATTGATACCGTCGTCCTCGGGGATCGCACCGATCACTTGCGCGGAAAGCATTTCTTTCACATCGTCCACGCTCGCTGCGGTGCCGTCGTATTCCATATCGCCTCGCACCCGATTGAGCACTGCGGAAACCGAGCGAAGATCGTAGCTTTTCAGTAGTCCGATCACCTTTTCGGCGTCGCGAAGCGCGGACAGATGCGGCGTGGTGACAACGATCGCTTCGTCGGCGGCGGCAACGGCACGGTGAAATCCGAGTTCGATGCCGGCGGGACAATCGATCAGAACATAGTCGAAACGGGTTCTCAGCGACGCAACGACGGCACGGACGGACTGTGCGTCGACGCGGCTGCGGTCGTAACTGTGCGCGGACGGCAGCACGAATAAACCTCGCATATACTCATCCTCGACGATAGCCTGTTTTACCCTGCAACGGTTTTCGATAACGTCAATAACGTCATAGACGACTTTATTTTCGACACCCGTCAGAACGTCGAGATTGTTAAGCCCCATGTCTGTATCGACGAGCACGACCTTCAATCCGAAAGACGCCAGTATTCTGCCGACGTTTACGGTCAAAGTAGTTTTTCCGACTCCGCCCTTGCCGGACGTGATTACTATCGTTCTCGCCACGCTTCTTGCCTCCGTTATGCGTTTTGTTTTTCCGTTTCATTTTAACGCACGGAGCGGCTCGGAAAATCGCAATTATTCATGAATTTACGCCGATTTTGTCATATCCGTATCCGGACGGTATACAAAAAACCGACGGGATTGATCCCGGTCGGTTTTTGCCATCTACTATTCCTGTTATTACAACTGCGCGTTGATTTTTTTGATGAGTTCTTTGTTTCCGATCAGCCTTCCCGCACCCGAAATCGAAGTGTATTCGGGATCTTCGGCGATGGTTACCGGCACGCCGAGCAGGTCTTTAAGCATGCGTTGAAGCCCGGGGATCTTCGCCCCGCCGCCGCAAACGTACTATCCTGCGCCCTGAACTCTTGCCGCGAGTTCGGGCGGACAAAGATTGAGAATACCCTCGACCGCTTCGGCGATGCGCGAATAGTACGGAACGAGCGCTTCATAAACGTCGGTTGCGTACACGCTGAGCGACGCGGGCGTCATGGTGTTGGTGTTTATGCCGCGCACTTCCATGGACGAAACGTCGTTGGGGTAAAGACTGCCGATTTCTTCTTTGACGCGGCGAGCCGATCTTGCTCCGATTTTCAAGCCGTACTTGCCGATAATGAAATCAACGAGCGCATTGTCCATCATATTTCCGCCGACGTTGACCGAACAACCGCTGACGGTTCCGCAAAGGCTGATCAGCGCAATCTCGGTGACGCCGCCGCCGATGTTGGCGATAAGTCCTCCGCACGGTTCGTCAACCGGAAGATCGAAACCGAGCGCGGACACCATAACGTCGTCGATAAGCGTGGTTTCGGCGGCTCCCGCTTCGCGAAGAACGTCCTCGTAAGTTTTTCTTTCTCCTACGGTAAGACCGGTGGGCACGGCGATAAGCGCGCGGATCTTCGGGAAGATAATATAACTCGGAAGCACGCGGTTTATAAACTCGGTGAGCATTTTCACACACGCTTCGGAGTCCTCGATATATCCGTCGACAACCGGGCATACGACGCGTGTCTTCTCGGGCGCGCTGCCCTGCATTGCCACTGCTTTGTAGCCTGCGGCAAGTACTTTTTTCTTGTCGTCGTCACCGACGAACGCCACTACCGACGGTTCTCTCAAAACAACGCCCGCTCCCGACAGGTAAATCGTTGTAAACGAGGTCCCTATCTCGACGGCGATATCCATAGCAGCCATATCAGAAGTTTTCCTCCAAAGTTTTTTCTACGAGCGCGACGGGAAGTCCGATCACATTATCCTCGTCACCGTCGGTACTCTCCGTAAACGCCATAACCTCGGCGTCCTGAATACCGTATCCGCCGGCTTTGTCCATAGGACTGCCGGTTGCAACGTAATCTGTGATTTCGCGTTCGGTTATCTCGCGAAATGTAACGCGTGTAACTTCGCTCTTCACTACGGTTTTGTCGGCGTTTACGATCGCGATACCGGTAATGACCTCGTGTGTTTTTCCGGACAACAGTCGCAAAAATCCGCACGCTTCGGCTTTCGTTTTCGGTTTACCGAGTACCCTGTCGCGAAGTACCACGACAGTATCCGCGCCGAGCACTATGCCGCCGTGATCGCGAAAAACGCTTTCCGCTTTGACTCGCGCAAGGTTTTCGGCAAGTTCGCGCGGAGCGGATGCCGAAACGAGGGTTTCGTCCGCTCCCGACGGTATAATGTCCACCGTCAGATCTTTGATTTTTGCAATAAGTTCACGCCGCCGCGGTGACGCGCTGGCAAGCGTTATTTTCATAAGATTTCGAGGTTCTTTCTGAACGCGCGCGCAAACTCCGCGCCCGCACTCATTGCGTCCTTGATCTCCAGAGTAGCGTCGCCGTCGACCTCGGTTTTCATGATGACGGAATCGCCGAGCACATCGCAGTTAAGCGACTTGACGACACCGGTCATCGAACGGTCGAGACTCTCGGCTATTCTCAGAATCACGCCGAGGCGCATAACCGCAATGAGATCCTCTTCCCGCAAAAGATCCTTGTATTTGTTCCATTC
>CAKQVV010000031.1 GCA_934277845.1 uncultured Clostridia bacterium | reverse complement strand
CGTTTAATCGAATAGAACAGGTCGACGAACTCGCCGATGCCCTCGACGATAAGGAAAATACCCGTAATGATCGCGAGAATCACAGCCGACGCTTCGCGGGTAAGCCCCAGCGCGACCGCGCCGAGAACGATAAGCACCGCGCCCGAGAGCGCGACGCACCACCATTTGTTCAGCCCGAACGCGCGGAAGTCGAACGAACGGATCACACGGATAAAGCCGGTGACCATTGCCCACAAGCCGAACAGCACGGGAAACAGGTCGGCGATAAATCCGTTGGTAACCATGCAGGTTACGCCCAAAAGGATAGTGACGATGCCGTCGAGGAATATCCAGCCCGAGCCCAGCACGAGCATGCCTCCGCCCGCAAACGCCGCGATCGTGGTGATGCCCGACGCGATAAGCATCGCGCCCAGCACGAACGACAACCACCCTACCGTGTCGTAGGGGAACACGAAACACAGCACTCCGCACACTATAAGCATAAGTCCCGACAACCCTTTAAGTATCGCCTGCGACGGTTTCATAATGAATTACCTCCGAAAACTGCTTTTCTTCTCTTTTATAATTTATACAACTATTCGCGAAATTTGTCAAATTTGCCCCGCGAGTTAATAATACGTTATTGTTACTTCGATATAAGTATTCCGCCGGCGTTGATTTTTCCGGCTTGCGCTTTATTTGAAAAAAGCAGCGAAAAACGCTTGACAAGCCGAGTGATTTGGATTATCATATTCGCATACTAAACCTGCGAGGTAGAAAAGTACCCGCGGCAAAGTGCGCAAAGAGAGTTTCCGGTCGGTGTAAGGAAACGGCACGGCTGCGGCGAATGGGTTACCGAGGGCAAAGGCGAACGCGCGGACAAAACCGCCGCTACTAGCCCGCGACGGTTATTCCCCGTTATCGGAATGCGGTATGATAGTACCGGTTAAGGTCGCGGTTTCGCGATAAAAATGGGTGGCAACACGGCTGTTTCGTCCCATAAGACGATTTGGCTGTGTTTTTTTATACTGAAAAAGCACACAATCAAACCACAGGAGGCATACGATCATGGCACACAAAAACATCCCCACGAAAATCTATCTTTCCGAAGACGAACTGCCGAAATACTGGTATAATCTCAGGGCGGACATGAAGGAAAAACACGATCCGTTCCTTCATCCCGCGACGCTGAAACCCTGCACCGCCGCCGACCTCGAGCCGGTGTTCTGCAAGGCTCTGGTCGAGCAGGAACTCAACCAGACCGACCGCTATATCGAAATACCCGAGGGCATAAGAAAGTTTTACAAGTCGTTCCGTCCCTCGTCGCTTACCCGTGCGTACTTTCTGGAGCAATACTTGGACACGCCCGCAGAGATTTACTACAAATTCGAGGGTAACAACACTTCCGGCTCTCATAAACTCAACTCCGCCGTCGCTCAGGCTTATTACGCCAAGGAAGAGGGTTTGACTTCGGTCACCACCGAAACGGGCGCGGGACAATGGGGCACCGCGCTGTCCATGGCTTGCGCTTTCTACGGACTGGACCTTAACGTGTACATGGTCAAAGTCAGCAGCCGGCAGAAGCCGTACCGCAAGGCCGTGATGGAAACCTACGGCGCGCACGTCATTCCCTCGCCGTCGGACACCACGGAAGCGGGCAGGAAAATCCTCGCCGAACACCCCGACACCGGCGGATCGCTCGGTTGCGCGATTTCCGAGGCTATCGAGGTTGCGCTCCACCGCGACAAGTGCCGTTACGTCCTGGGATCCGTGCTTGACCACGTTCTTCTCCACCAGTCGATAATAGGTCTTGAATGCAAGATCGCAATGGACAAATACGATATTCACCCCGACATCATCATCGGCTGCGCAGGCGGCGGAAGTAACCTCGGCGGACTTATCGCGCCGTTTATGGCGGACAAAATCAACGGCAAGTCGGACGCGCGTTTCATCGCGGTCGAGCCCGCTTCCTGCCCGTCCATGACGCGCGGCAAGTACGTTTACGATTTCGGCGACACGGGCAAAACCACGCCGCTGATGCGCATGTACACGCTGGGCTGCGGCTTTATGCCCTCGCCCAACCACGCGGGCGGACTGCGCTACCACGGCATGAGTCCGATAATCTCAAAACTCTATCACGACGGCTACCTGGAGGCGCGTTCGGTCGAACAGACCTCGGTTTTCGACGCGGCGACCAAGTTTGCGCGCACCGAAGGCATACTGCCCGCGCCCGAGTCCGCTCACGCCATCCGCGCGGCGATAGACGAAGCGCTCGAGTGCAAAAAAACCGGCGAAAAAAAGACGATCCTTTTCGGACTTACCGGCACGGGCTACTTCGACTTGTCGGCGTACATGTCCTACAACGACGGCAACATGACCGATTATATCCCCACCGACGCCGATCTGCAAAGCGGCTTTGACACTCTGCTCGATATTCCGCAGAACAAAAACGCGTAATTTATAAGTCGGATAACCGAACCGCAATAAACGAAATCGCCCTGCCGAGGTTGCCCGGCGGGGCGATTTTATGTTGTTTTTTAATTATCTTTTAACCCAAAGCGGAAATTATCGTAGCGTCGTTAGTCCAGTCGAACGCGGTAATCGGTACTCCGCCCTGTTTCACTACCTTGATGCCGGAGGTGTAAGTCGCGCCAGAAGCAAAGAAACCGTAAGTATCTCTCAACGTGGCGTACTTATCCGCGTTTTCCGTTGCACTGATCGTATAAGCGAGATTACCGTTGAGATAAAGTCTGACGGACGTTTCGGTGACGCATACCGACAAAGTCGCTTTTTCGTAGTCAACGTCGGTTTCGGTAGCGACCACGAGTCCCATGTCGAGCCACGGTTCGCAAAGTATGCGGATTTTGATTGCTCCCTTATCTCCGGCAGTACCGACGTACTCGCCGAGTGCAAAGTAAACGTGTTTTGCGGATTGTGCGGAAGAAGTAACGTAAATACCGGTCGAAGCCCACACGTCGTTGGTCGTGATAAGGTTTGCTACGGTAACGGTGGACAGTAACTGCGACGATCCTGCAGAACCGGGAAACGCTTTCCAGACGTTGTTCTCGTTCGCACCCGGAGTTACGCTTTGTTCGTCACGATTATAAGTCCAGCCGTCGGCAATTTTGGCAAGCGTGAACTCGGCTTCGCCTGCGTTGACAGTCGCTCCCGAAACGGTAACTGACTTCGATACGGACATAAAGCGCGCGTTCTCGAAATCGAGCGTATATTCTCCGTCGGGAAGATTTATCGAATAAGCACCGTCGGCATTTACTTTGCCCTCGAATGTGCCGACGAGTTCGCCGCCTTTGTACGCCTTGATTACGGTTGCGGTAAGATCTTTGGACTCATCTGCGGAATAAACGTCGTTTCTTCCGATCGTTCCGGTAACGGCGTAAGCCTCTTCGTAGCTCACGGTATGATTACCGGTGACAACGAACGATGCGGAATAGACGTTGCCGTCGTTTTCTGTTGCAACCGGCGCGCCGTCCACGGAGAACGTCACGCGGTTTTCGCTCGTCATCGATACCGTCACGGTATCGCCCAAAATAACCTTTCCGTCGGTTATTTCGGTTTCGCCGAGTTTCGCCGTCACTCCCTCGGGGAGCGTAAGCGTTCTTTGGAGAAGTTCCGATACAGCAGATTTGCCGACCTTATAGCCCCATTCGTCGAACGTGCCGATTTGTTCGGAGAAAAGACCGAGTTTAATCTTGCCCGTGCCGATCGCGTCCTTTAAGGTCACGCCGTCAAGCACGGTAGTTTCGGGGATAGTGAACGTAAGCGCGTCGTCAATGTGGATAAAGTAGTTGCCGCCGTAGTACGCGATCGTAAGTTTTGCGGCATCGTCCGCGCCGAACGCGTCGGCTTTAAGCGCGTCGCCGAACTTATAATCCTTGTACAGTTGCGGCACAGCCTCGCCGTTTGCCGCACGCCGCAGGAAGAAGTCATAGTACACGCCGCTGTCCGGACAGCATTTTCTTATCGCGAACTGCATGTAGTTGTCGCCGCCCTGTCCGATAAGCAAGCCTATCGCGGGCCAGTTCGTCGCCGACTGCCGTCTTACTACGGCGGTGAGAACGTAGGGCTCGCCGTAGTCGACTTCCGCGCCATAGAGATAGCCGTTCTTTTGTTCGTTGCCGCTTATCGTGCCGCCGATAGGATCGTAACCCAGCGCGCCGCTTGCGAGAATTTTGTTTATTTCGATATTGAGCGCGGTACTGCTCTTTCCGTTCACTTCGACGATCGCGCCGTCTGCTATCCTGACGTCGCACGCGACCGAAGCCGCTTTGCCGACAATCTCCGCGTATACTTTGTACTCGCCGTCCGCGACTCCGAACGCGAATTTTCCGTCCGCGCCTGCGAAGCAGTTGTATTCGAGCGTGCCGTCGACGTTCACGATTTTAACTCTCGCGCCGGCTGCTTCCGCGCCCGAAACCGTGCCGGTGACCGTACCTTCGAGATTTTCCGCCTGTCTTTCGCGCGGGATAAATCTGTAGTCGGTGAACACGCCTGCGGTACCCACGTTGACAAGTCCCGCGGTAATCGCGCCGCCGAAGGTGTTATCCTTTATGAACGCGTCGCCCTGCGACCAGGTCGCTTTCAGCGCGCCGTTTACATAGAGTTTGAGCACGGTGCCGTTGTAGTCGGCTTTCAGCGTAACGCCGTGGGTGGGATCAACTTCGTCGTAGTACTGCACGGAATACTCGTTGTGGCGGACGAACAGAATTTTCCATTTCCCGGTGTTGTCCTCGTGGAACAACGTCCACAGATAATTGCCGCCGCCCGTGACAAAGCCCAGGCCCGCCTGCGGATATCTCTCGACGGAGAGGTCGCAAGCCGCGACGGTGGTTTCGACGGTGAACGCCTCCGCCGCGCCGAAGTTGTACATCTCAAACGCGCCCGCGCCGGTAGTATGCCCGGTCAGCGTGCCGTCGGTCGACACGGTATAGGCATTGCTTCCGCCCGTCACTGCCGACAGCGTGAACTTGACTTTGGCGGTATTGTTCGCGTCGTTTAGCGTGACGGCGACAGATTTTGCATAAGCCGCAGGGTTAACCGCGGAAACTTTGTATTCGCCCATCGGTAAATCCACGGTAAACGTACCGTCCGCCTTGACTATACCCGAATAAGTAAGCGTGTAGCCCGCGCCCTCGAAGGTAAGCGTTGTTTTCGTGTAGTCGACTGTCATTCCGCCAAAAGCCTCGTCGAGCGCAACCGTACCAGCGGCGGAAACGAGCGAGTCGGCAAACGCAACGGTTACTTCGCCGCCGTGAGTTGCGGTAAAGGAAACTTCGCCGCCGCCCGTGATTATTTCGGCTTTGTCGCCATAGGTCACGATGGCGGTCTTTTGGCTGTCGATCGCGACGGTGAATTTCTCGCCGTACCTGACTTTGCCGTTATCCGCGCCGCCGATCGAAACCGTGCCTTTGGTCGTATCGTATTCGCCCAAAGCAACGGTTTCGTAAAGAATGTTTTCGATATATTCTTTGGCTTCGTCGCCGATCTTGATCGAGTAGTCCGAGAATTCGAGCCGGCAGGGCTGCGACTGGCAAACCGTAAACGCGTATGCGCTCATCTTTTCTATCGTAGCGTTCGAAGTGCGCCAGATCTCGACGTAGTCGTCGCCGCTCTTGTACAGAAGCGCGACCGCCGCGCCCGAACGCACGAGCCTGAACGTAAGCGTTTCGGGATTTGCCTTTGCGCGCAACGAATAACTTACGGGAACAGCCACGTTGTAAGCCTTTCCGCCGCCGTCCCACCAGCCTTTCGGACTGATGCGCAAGCCTTCGTTGAATACGAAGATCTCGAAGCGGTTGTTTCCGTCGGTGAGCGAAACGCCCATGCACGGCTCGGCTTCGTACTTGCCGCCCTCGGCGATTTCGGTCTTGTTGGAGATCGTAAAATCGACTACCGCGTCCGTACCGGTCTTGCCGGTGAAGTATGCGAGCGAGCCGTTGGATTCATTTTCGGCGTAAACCACCGAGTCGGCTTCGCCGCTCATATCCCAGTTATTTACGGAAGAATCGAAAGTTCTGCCGCCGATCGTGACCGAGCCGCCCACGACATTCTTTTCGAGTTCGACGTCGGCTACGCGCACGGACTTGTCGTCGGCGTTTACGGTAATCTCAATCGTCTTGTCGCGATAGCCTGAAGTTTTGATATCAAGGACGTAATTGCCGTCCAGCGTGATCGTCTTTTCTCCCACGGCGTAGGTGCCGGCGGGCGAAAGCGTGAAGTTGAACGAGCCGTTGGATGTGGGAGCCGCGGTATAGAATACGCGCTTGTCGGCGGGCGAAGTGAGTGTGAGCAGCGAAGTCGTGACCGCCTTGCCTTCTGCCAAAATCTTGCCGCTGACGCGCACGCCGCCGCTAAGCCGGGCAAACGTCGCCTCGACAACCGTGTCAGCCTCGATATCGGTAAATACTACCTTTCCGCTGTTCATGTTGTTCACGACGTAGTCGTAACGATCGACGCCGTTTACCTTGAACGACGAGAGGACATAGCCCGCGCTCGGCGCGACGGTGAAAGTAAGGTTGTCGCCCTTACGGAGCGCGGTCTTGTCTGTCGTCACGAAGCCGCCGTCGCCCGCGGTCACGCTGACGTTGTAGGCGTACTCGGAAATTATCGCCTTCAACGCGTCGGCGTTATTCTCGTAGTCGGTCGCCGCATAGTCGGTGAACTCGACTTCCGCGCTCAGCCCGTAAAGCCCGGGACAGGAGTTGCCTTTGATCCAGTCCACGCGCTTGATGAGAACGAGCGAGCCGTTAATAAAATAGAACAGATTCTCGTCGTACTTGATGCATTTCAGTTCGATCGGATCGGTCGCCGGGTTAAATCCGTCGGGCTTTGCGAAACTTCCTTCATAAGTATCTTTCCAGCCGGTGTATTTGTCCAGCGTGTGGAAATTCCAATTAGCCGCGCCGTCCAGAATATTTCTGCCGCTTATATACAGCGAAACCGATTCCGTTTCGTCGCGCATATTGATAATACCGGCGCTGGGGTACACGTCCACCCGATTCCCTGCGTGTTCGGCTCCGCCCAGCAACTTCATTTTCGCGGACACGACGTACTTGGACGAGTTTATGCCCTTAAAGAAGATAGCCTGCTCGTCGGGCCCCACAGCCTTGACTACGCCCTCGTCTATGCGGCTGAGATCCCAGCCGCTCGACTTCGAATAGCCGTTTGCCGCGTCGCCGATGACCGCGCCGGGCTTGTCGGCGTTGATATAGCCCACAGAGCCGAACTTCATGCCGGAAATCGGGCGATACCAGTTAAGATTCAGGTTCTCGTCATAGGACATATTATAATCCCAACCGGGACTGCCGCCGTATATAAATATCGGGGTTATCCACTTGTTTTCGCCGGCGTCGCCCACCGCCTTGACGTGGCGGTAGTACGGGATTATGCGCACGAACCCGGGAAGTCCGTCGCTTACGTCTATATTCAGCGCGTCCCACGAAACGAAAAGTTCCGCGGTCATTTCCGTCGCCTCGAACTTCATTATGTCGCCGTTGACTTTCGACTTTGCCTCGAAACGCGTCTGGTTTCTCGAAGCCGAGTCAAACGCGTCGATAAAGAAGTTGAACGCGCGCATCGCGTGTCCGTCCTGTACGTCCGGGCCCTTTATGTTGAACCAGAACGCCGAGTTTGCGGGGTTTCCGTTGAAATTAGAAAAGTTGAAACGCGCGTTCCACTTCATGTCGGGATCCTGCGCCTTTGCGCCGATATACAAGCCTTTCTCGGTGAACACCGTGGTGTAATTGACCGTCACTCCGTCCTGAACGTGAGTAAGGTACTGCTGCCCCTGCCAGCGCTCTTCGTCTAAAGCGCCGTCGATCGTCATATCCGCGTCGTGCTCGTCGGTAAACTCTTTTTCGTATTTCCAGTCGTAATCGGTCTTTTCGCCCGTTTTCTTATCGCCGCATGCGGTGACGAACACCGCCATGGCGCACAACGCGAGCGCGAGAAAAATTATGCCGAATTTCTTTTTCATCGTGTTTTCCTCCCCTTACTTTCCGAGAACTACGATATCCGACACGCGGATTTCGCCTTCGCCCTCTATCTTTTCGGAAATCGTGACGGTAATCTCGGTCACTTTAATATCGTCAAACGAGGCAATCGCCGCGCCGCCCTGACGAATAAACTTGTTTACTCCGTCGTAATAGTCCGTGTTGAACGGGATATTCTCGATATAGCAGCTGTCCGTATAATTACCCAGATTAAACCACGCCGGCTTTTCGGCGAGGCGGAAAGTAATCGCGTCGATTTTCGAGAACGCATAGTCATAGTTAAACGAATTGTAAACCATCACCGCGCCCACGGTCTGCGGCTCGGCGAACTTGAGCGTAATCGTGGTCTTGCCCTTTGCCGAGAACTCTCTGTCCTCAAAGTACGCGTGCGTAACGAAAATATCGTCGTTTATATATTTTAGCGTGTCTTTATTCGCGTTGGTCGCGCCGACCGTCGCCTTGCCGGCTACGTTTTTGTAACCGCTCGCCACGAAAGGCTTGGGCTGAATGCTTTTGGTCGGTCCGTTGCCGTAAAGCAGCGTGCCGTAGGTCGGGTCCTCTATCGTTTTCACGCGGTCGAACGCGTAAATTCTGCCGTCGGTCGCGCTGGTCGAGCCGCTGAACGGATCTGCATGGACGTAGAACGCGCAGAAAAGTTCGCCCTCCACTTCCACGAACGCGTGATGCCCCGTGCCCGTCGCGTAGTCGTTGGTGTCGTTTTTGCCCATTACGGTCGCGGGGTACTGCGGAAGTTTGCAGAACGGTCCTAAGGGGCTGTCGCCGATCGCCTGTTTAACGTCATAGTCGGGAGCCGCGAAGCCGCGCGGCGAGTACGTCAGAAAATATCTGCCGCTCTTCTTGTACATTTGCGGTCCTTCGTTTATGCTTCCTTCGTTGTCCCACTCTTTGCCCTTCGACGGATCGCGCTCGACGCCCTCTTTCGAACCGAAATAGCCTTTGCAGTCATAGCCGCTCTCGTCCCAGACTGCGGAATCCGCCGACTTTTTCTCGACGGTTTCATAGCTGCACTGCGCGAGCATGGTGAGCGTGTCGTAGTCGGGCGTAATCATGTCCTTCATCTTCACGCCCCACAAGCAGTTGTGGTCGTGGCCGGTGGACTCGTGACGGACGAAGTACAGATATAGATCGCCGTTGTCGTCGTAGAACGGCGAAAAGTCGATGACCGAAAATACCTCGTCAAGCCCGAAGTGAGCGGTGACGTTGATTTGCGGCGTTCTGCCCGTTATCACGTCGCCGTTGAGGTTAGCCTGCGTTTTGTCGCCGTAGTAACGCTCGCTCGTGGCGAGTCTGAACGGCCCTACCGGCGTGTCGGACATCAGCACCGCGCCGTAAAAGCGGTCGAACATCTGGTCGGTTTCCTTGTTGAGCCACGGCTCCGCATCCGTCCCCCACGGACCGAACGCGTTGTAGTACATGTAGTACTTTTGGTCGGTGGGGTTATAAATAACCTCGGGCGCCCAGACGTGCTGAATTATCCACTCGTCTTTTTCGATCACGCACGAAAAGCCGTTTGCGACCGCACCGCAAAGTTCCCAGTCGTTGAGATCGCGGCTGCGAAGAACGGTGACCGCGCTGCGCGTATTGTCCGGCTCGAGCTGAACGGGCACGCCGTCGTTGCCCGACGTATACATATAGAACCAGCCGCCGTACTCGGGATCGCGGGACTCGGGCACCCACTCGATGTCCGCGTCGCCGCCGAACACGTTAAGGTCGTTGCGGTAAAAATATTTACTGTCGAAACTGCCGTCGGCGGAGTCGTTCTTGAACGCGCCCAGTTCGAAACCGCTCACCTTTGCTCCGCCGCAGCCGGACAGCGCGGCGCACGCGAATACGAGCGACAGGAGCGCGGTTATAATCTTTCTCTTTTTCATTCTTTTCCTCCTTGCTGTAATTTCTTAAGGAATTGTTTTTAAGTTTTCGATTTGCGGTTTTTCAGCCTTTCAGCCCGGACGAAATAGCAATACCTTTCAGGATATAACGCTGCGAAATAAAGTACAGGATAATCAGCGGCAGCATAGCCACCACGCACCCTGCCATTCTCAGCGGCCAGTTCTGCGTGTACACGTCGGCAAAGTACGCCAGCGCGATCTGCAGCGTGTACATGCTCGCGTCCTGCAGATAAATGAGCGGTCCCATGTAGTCGTTGTACGCGCCGATAAACGTGAGTATAAACTGCGCGATAAGCGCGGGCGCGGCAACGCCGATCATTATCTTGACGAAGATGCCGAAACTGCCCAGTCCGTCTATTCTCGCCGCTCCCACAAGGTCGTCGGGGATACCCATGAAGTACTGGCGCAGGAAGAATACCACGCCGATCGCGCCGAACATTCTGGGAATCATCAGCGGGAACGGAGTGTTTACCCAGCCGATATTATCGAATACGAGAAACGACGCGATGGTGGACATACAGTTGGGGATCATCATCGTCGCCATAAGTATCGAAAACATGAAGTTCTTGCCGCGGAACCTGAGTTTTGCGAACGAGAACGCGCTCATTGCGGACATGAACAATCCGATCACCAGTCCCGGTACATAGATCCACAGCGTGTTCCACAGTCCGCGCACAACGCTTGTTCCGCCCATTTTCTTGAAAAGAACGGCTTTGTACGCATCCAGCGTCATTCCCATTTTAGGCCACCAGCTGAACGCCGCGTTGTTGGCTTCGATCTCGCTTTCGAGCGAAGTTATCGTGAGAATATAGAACGGCAGCAACACGAACAGCAGTATCAGCGCGAGTATGATGTGCGAGCCGATAAAAGGTTTTCTCTTATGTTTGTTCGGTTTGAAATCGAGGGACTTCGCGCCGAAATTATCGTGTTTTATCATAATTTTCGCGCCTCCCTCAATCGTAACTGACCCATTTTTCGCTGAGTTTGAAGTTTACGCGCGTGATTATGATTATAGCCACGGCAACTATCCAGCTGAGCGCGGAGCCTAAGCCCAAGCCCTCGGTCGCGGTGTTGGTAAACGCCATGCGGTACAGGTAATACGTCAGCGTGACCGCGCGGTAGTCGGGACCTACGCCGTTGGTCGCGATGACCTGCATGATCGCCATTTCCTGCATGGACGCAATGAGATTCATCGTGAGTATATAGAACAGCGTGGGCGTAATCTGCGGGAACGTGACCTTCCAGAACACGATATTTTCCGTCGCGCCGTCTATTCTCGCCGCTTCTTTGAGCGACGCGTCGACGTTGGCGAGCGCGGCTTGCATCAGCACTATGTTGGTACCGTTCATCCACAGCGACAGAAACAGTACGCTGGGCATGAACCATTCTTTGGTGGTCATAAAGCCGACTTTCGGCAGTCCCATCGCCGCGAGCGCGGTGTTGATCACGCCGTAGTTCGCCTCGTAAATCCACGTCCACATCAGCGCGACGCCCACCGACGAGCACACCGACGGCAGAAACAGTATCACGCGCGCGGGCTTTCTGCCCATTAGCGGCTTGGTGAGAAGGTTGGCGATAAACAGCGACGAAACGAGGTTTATCGGCACGCTCAGACAATAGTAAAGCGTGTTCACCACCGAGCGGTAGAACATTTGCGAGGTGAAAACCGTCTTGTAGTTCTCGAAGCCGACGAACTTCATGCGCCCGAGGTCGTATGACTTGAGTTCGGTGAAACTGACGACCAGCGACAGCACCATCGGAAACAGTCCGAACAGAACGTACCCCACAAACGGCGACACCGCCATCAGAAATCCTTCGCGATTTTCTTTTCTTATTCGTCTTTTCTTTGCCGCGGTGGAAACGCCCGTCTTTGCCAGCACGGTGCGCTCAAACGCGTCGGTATTTTCCGTTGTCATTAGCCCTCCTGTTCTTTTCATTGCTCTTCCGGTCTGTGTAAAATCAATACATTTTCAGTCTTTCGTTGGTTTCTTTCACCGCGTCGGCGCGCCACGAGTCGTAAGTCATCTTGCCGTTGCGCACCTCGGAGTTGAGCGGTACCGCCCACACGTTGATCCACTCGTAATCGGGCATATACCACCAGTCGCCCGCGCCCTGCCAGTCGAGCGCTTCGGAGAACGTACTCACGTTCGCGGGGGCGTAGCCGGGGAATTTAATGTCGGCAATCAGCGAACTCTGGTTGGGGAAATGTCCGTGCTCGGCGCGGATCGCCTGACCTTGTCTGCTTGCCATCCATTTCATGAACTTCGCCGCGGCTTCCTTGTTCGCCGCACGCTCGCGGCTGACCATAGCCTTGGAGTTGGACTGACCTGCCTGCTTGCCCACGACTACCGTTTCGTCGTTGTCGGGATCCAGCGGATCGACGTACTGTTTGTAGATGACGAGCGGCGCGACGTCCCACTTGAAACCGCGTTTTTCCGCCTGCTCGGACACCGTAGCCATATACGACGAGTAGTCGACGAGCATCGCCATCTTGCCCGAGTAGAAATAGTTCATTCTCGTGCGCGTGCTGAACGTGAGCGGGTTGGGCGAAACCGCGAGTCCGCCCTCGCCCTCGATGTCCGCGTTCTTTGCCGCGCCCAGTTTAAGATATCGCGTGAACGCCTCACGGGTGGACGGGAGCGCGATGAGATCGCCCGCCACCGCAGCCTCGGTTACCGCCGCGCGGATACCGATCTTGTTGCCGTTGTAAGTATATCCGCCCTCGTTGTCCGCGGCCATGAGTTGACCTGCGGGCACGTCGTACTTGTCAAGATGCGACAGCGTTTCGCCCTCTTTATATGTCTTGCCGCTGTACGCGCCGACAAATCCGTCCTTTTTGACGTAATAGTTGGGGCTTGCGTCGAGAAGCGAGAAGTTCCAGTCGCCGTTGCCGCTCAGGTCGGTCAGACAGTCGCCGCCCACGCTCCAACCGTAGTTGAACCACCATTCGGTGAAGTAACCGTAATCGGTGCCGAAAGTCTTGCCGGCATTGAGGTTATACGATGGCGTGAAGATCATGGACAGATCCTCCACTTCGTCCCAGTTCATGGCGATGCGGTTGTTGAAAACCAGCACTTCGCCGGACGAGGGCATGGTAAAGCCGGTGTCCGTGGTGTACGGATTTTCGCTCCTGTAGTATCCTTTTTTCGGTACGGTCACGCCGTCGAGTTTCGGAAAATCGGACTTTTTCTTACCGCGATTGTCGGCAATCTCGCCCCTGTTCCACGCGTCGAGGTTTTCCTCGTCCACGCTGATGACGATAATGCCCGCTTTCTCGAACATGGTTTCGTTGTAGTAGATCGCGCTCGGCTTGGTATCGAGCGGCAGCCCGTAGAGAGGATCGTTTGCGTTAGAGGTGTTTTTATCGATGTTGTAGCGCAGTCTGTCCACGGTGGTGGCGTAAACGTCGCTGATGTCGATATCCGTCACCGCGTCGAGATAAGAAGTCATATCGGCAAGGAAGCCCATATTGATCCACTTTTTGAAGTTGTCCTCGATGACGAGGAACACGTCGGGACCGCTCTTCGAGGTGGACACCGTCTGAATAAGCGATTCGTAGTTTGCCGGCGGCTTGGTGGAAATATCCACTCTGATACCGTTATCTTTGCCGTAGGTTTTATTGAACTCTTCGGTCATCAGCGTGTATATCTCGAGTTCCGACTCGTCGCCGTAAACCCAGAACTTGACCGCGCCCGAACCCGATCCGCCGCCGCACGCGCACAGCACCGAAGTGCCGAGTACCAGCGCGAGCAATACGCTTATAATTTTCTTTCTCATGATTTTTCTCCTTATTCGGGTATTTGTTTGGCCTCATAGGCTTCGTTGTCTTTTTCGTTTGCCGCCGGGTTGTCGTACACCAGGCGCATAAATTCGCGGGCGACGTCCCCGCAATCGATTTCCGTCAGTACCTCGATAGCGTTTGCTCTGGAGTGCTCGCCGAAATCTTCGTAATCGTTGAGGTTAAGCGTCATTCCGCAGGTTTCGCCGTCATCGAGCACGGTTGCTTTCAGTTTGCCCGTTCCGATCCGCCCGGGATACAGACAGCAATACAGGGCGAGCGGATCGTGAAGAAGCGGAACGTAGTCGTTGCGCGTTTTCCACTCGCGCATGAGTTTTGCGACGAACCCAGCCTGTCCTCCTCCGCCGTAACCGAGGATACGCTCATAATTGTCGCCGCCGATACACGCCGTCCTCGTCACGTCCCACGGAACGTAAAGAACGTTTTGTCCGCTCTCCATGACTGTGCGCGCGGCTCCCGGATCGCAAACGATGTTCCACTCGTTGTGCTGGCAGTAAAAGCACCCGCCCATCACTACTATTTTGCCCGCTTTTCTCATTTTGTCGGGATAACGCAGAATGGCATTCGCAATGTTTGTTTCCGCGCCTATCGACAATATCGTCAGGTCGCTTCCGTACTTTTCGGCGCTGCTTGCGATGAACTTCGCCGCCGCGTCCGCGCCGCCCGTTTCCACCGGCGTTTCGTCCGCGCCGTAATTGAGTTTGCCTATGTAATAAGGCGCCTTGATCGGCTTTGACGCACCGGCGACTACCGGCACGTTCTCGTATCCCGCCAACGCGAGCAGTTTCTTTGCAATCGCAGCCCTTGTCGGCGCGTCGCGGTAAACGGTGGTCACGCCCACTATGTCGGCTTTCGCACCCGCAGCCATCGCGATAGCCAGCGCGTCATCGATGTCGTCGCCTATGTCCGTGTCAATAAATAATCGCATAATACCTCTTTGCAGCCACGCACGGAACCTATCCTCTCGTTTTCCCGATCCGGATATTTCCCTTTGTATTTATGCGATAAGTGTAGCAC
>CAKQVV010000030.1 GCA_934277845.1 uncultured Clostridia bacterium | reverse complement strand
GCTCGGAAAAATGCTTGCTGACGAGCAGCGCGAAGTTCGTGTTGTTCGTCTTTTTGTCCTCGCTCTCGAAACTGTGTCCGTTGACGGTGATTATGCCGTTGGTGTTCTCGTTGACCACCACGCCGCGCGGGTTCATGCAGAACGTGCGCACGAAGTCCTCGCATTTCTCGGTCTTGTACACGATCTTGCTTTCGTAAAGTTCGTTAGTTAAATGCTCGAAAATCTCGGCGTTGAGTTCCACTCTCACGCCGAGATCGACGCGGTTCGAAAGCGTGGGAATACCCAGTTCGCGGCAGAGCGACTGCATCCACTTACTGCCGCTTCTGCCCACCGAAATTATACAGTCGCGGCAGGTATAAGTCTTTTTCGCCGTAACGACTTCATACCCGTCTTTCGTCTTTTTCACGGTGACGACGGGCGTGTGGAAAAAGAAGTCGACTTTGTCTTTCAGTTCGTTATATAGGTTCCCCAGCACCTCGTAATTGATGTCCGTGCCGAGATGGCGCACCTTGGCGTCAAGAAGGTTGAGTTTGTTCTGCATGCAGATCTTGTGAAACTTCGTACCCGCGGTCGAAAACAACCGCGTTTTCTCTCCGCCGTGCGCCACGTTGATCGTATCTACGTATTCCATAAGTTCCAGCGCGCGTTTTTTGCCGATATGCTCCCAAAGGCTGCCGCCGAAGTCGTTGGTAATGTTGTACTTTCCGTCCGAGAACGCTCCCGCGCCGCCGAAACCCGACATGATCGAGCAGGTCTTGCAGCCGATACAACTCTTGACTTTCACTCCGTCGATGGGGCATTTTCTCTCGGAAAGCGCGCCTCCCGCCTCGAACACCGCGGTTTTCAGTCCGCTGTCCTTAAGTTCGTAAGCGGCGAAAATTCCGCCCGGTCCCGCGCCGATAACGATAACGTCGTAATCCATACTCTTAACTCCTTTTTTAAGGGCACAAAAAAAGCCCGGATAGATACGGGCACATAGAATTTGCCCGCAAATCAACGTAGTTGACTGTCGGGCAGTCGGTAGAAACGCCCGACCATATTACGGGCTTATACGTTGCCGGGCAGTATTGTACCATACCGCCGCCCTTGCCGTCAAGCAAAACGCGCGACTCCACGCGGACGACGTTGTCTGCCGGCGGGATAAACGCTCGTCTTTCTTTCCCGTACTATTGTTGCGCCTTGAAATCTTTGAGCGCGGCGATCACCCGCTCGTACTCTTTTTTCGTCGCGGCGTACAGCGGATCCGCCTCGTCGGCGATCACGCGGGGGCGAAGCGACTCGGTGAGCGCAGACGCTTTTTCCGACAGTTGGTCGAAACCGAGCGTGGCGCAAAGTCCCTTCAGCGTATGCGCGCCGCGAAACGCCTTTTCGGCGTCGTTATCGTCAAGACCTTTTGTAAGGCTGTCGAAACTCGGATCCTCGAGAAACCGAAGCGCAAAACGCCCGACCATAAGATCGGTGCCGAAGCGCGACAGTACTTCGTCGTAGTTTTCGCCGAGTCCTTCGTAAAGTTTACGTGTTTCCATAATAATCCGACACTCCATTATTTATCGCGGCTTTTTACCGCTCTTAATATCGTTTCTATCAGTTTGTTCGCTTCGACGGGCTTGGGGAAATACGCGTTCATGCCCGCCTCTTCTATTCTCCGCACGTCGTCGGGGAAAGTATTTGCCGTCATGGCGATGATCGGCACGGACTTCGCGTCGGGCTTGCCGGAGCCGCGGATTTTTTGCGCTGCTTCTATCCCGTCCATCACAGGCATCATCACGTCCATAAGCACGGCATCGTAAGTGCCGGCGGGCGACGAAACGAACTCTTCCGCCGCGATCTTTCCGTCGGCGGCGCATTTTACGCTCGCTCCGTGCGTGGTGAGAACGAACACGCCGTACTCGCGGTTGAGATCGTTGTCCTCGACAAAAAGAATATTCAGTCCGTCCAGTTCGTTGCCGTCCTTTGCCGCGACGAGTTCTTCTTTGACGGCGGCGGCTGTCTCAAACGACAGATCGAGCGTGAATACGGTGCCTTCGCCCACCTTACTCTTCATATCGATCGTGCCGCCCATGATGTCCACGGACTTTTTGACTATCGAAAGTCCCAGCCCCACGCCGTTCTGCGAACTGCCGGACGCGTCGTCGTTTTCCTGCGTGAACGGCTCGTACATTATCTTGCTGAATTCCTCGCCGATACCTATTCCGGTGTCGGAAATCACGATTTCAAACCGCGCGGTTTTGCCGTCGAAACCGGTTTCGCGACACGAGCAACTCACCGAACCGCCCGGACGATTGTACTTGATCGCGTTGCCGATAAGATTGACCAGCGTGCGTTTCAGCAGTACCGCCGCGCCGTACAACTTGTCATGCCCGATCGCAACGGAAAAATCTTCGAGCGCGATACCTTTTTCGTGCGCCTGAAACTTCATCATCGTTTCCACGTCGGATAAAAGCGCGACCAGACCGAAATTCTCGTCGATACGCACCATGTTCCCGGAATCGAGTTTCGACATGTCGAGAACTTCGTTGAGAATATCGAGAAGGTATCCCGACGCCTGCCATACTTTCCGGCGGCACTCGCGCTGCCTCCCGATGTCGCCGTCGTAATAATCGGCGATTTTCAGCATGCCGCGTATGCCGTTGATAGGCGTGCGGATATCGTGACTCATTCTGCGCAGAAACTCGGTCTTTGCCTGATTTGCGCGGATCGCTTCTTTTGCGAGCGCGTCGGTCTGCCGGGCGTACTCGGCATCCTTTTTGCGCTGTTCTTCCGCACGGAGCTTGTCGAAAAACTGAAAAACGGCGACGATGATCGCCACGGCGAGGACGTAAAACGACATGGCATAGGCGATCGTGGTCGTGCGTTGCCGGTACACGTCCTTTTCCGCGGTGAGGGCATAGACGTAATACCCGGACGATCTTCCGCTGTACGCAAAGTATTTGTTACCGTCAGCCACGATCCTGCGCACGTTGTCGCCGCGCTCGCTCCCGGCGAATTTTTCGATCACGTTGACTTCGCCGACCTCGCACCCCATGTATTTTTCGACGTTGGTCGCGACCACGCGGACGCCGTCGGTGACGACGATAATGCCGTTCATGCCGAACGAGTACCCGTCGAGTATGTTCCGGATCGAATATTGAAACGTGACCGCAAGTTCGATATTCTGGCGGACATAGCACAGGATAAGCCCGGACTTGTCCTCACGTCCCACGACCGCAAAATCGACATATTCGCCGTCCGCGACGCTTATCCTTTCGGAATAACTTTTGAACGGATGTTTTTTGGCGTCCCTGTACTTGTAGAGCGATCCGTACCAGTCCGCCTCCGTTGTTCCGTCGGACCCGTAAAACCCGGCTATGCGCCCTTCCAGGTCGTCGTCGGTGATGATTATGCCGCTCAATCTGTGCTCGGCGGCAAACTCGTTAAGACTGTATACTGTTTCGTCCAGTTTACCGAACTTTACATAGTTGCGGGCTTCCCTCGTCTTGTCGACGAGATTGACCAGACTTTTCGCCTCGTTTTCCAGCGCCGCTTCGTCTTCGAGCACACACTGTTTCTTGACGTAAGCGGTGATTTTTTCCAGCGCTTCCACGGCGTCCTTTTTGTTCGATGCGGCAGACGTGACGAATATGCCGGTAAAGATCGCTATGCCCAGTATCGCCGCCGATATGATCAGCGTCAGATTGCGCGCAAACGTCCTGCTCTTTTTGCCCGTTCTTTTCATTTCGCCGTCACCCTGTCCGAAGCGATGCCGTAACGTCCGACGATTGCGGCGGTCGTACCGTCGGCTGCCATTTCGTTAAGCGTCGCCGTCAGTCGTTCTCTTATCCCGCGTTCGTCGCCCTTCCCGAACGCAACCCCGAGTTCGACCTCGACAAGCGGCTCGTCAAGCACGCGATATTCGCCCGTGAGGTCGTTCATGAAATCCACGAGCGCGGTTTCGTGTCCCGCGACGGCATCCGCATAGTCTTTCCTGAGCGCCGCAAACGCAAGGTCGAACGACTCGAAACAATACAATCCCGAAAGTACGGGAACGCCGTCCGTCCCGTCGGCTGCGGAAAAGATTTCGTCCACTTTGCCCGTCGCCTGACAAGCAAGCGTCTTTCCGGCAAGATCGCTTATTTTCGTTATGTCGCTGTTCTCCGGCACGACTATCACCTGACGACTGGTAAGGTACGGGCCCGCCCAGTCGTAGCGATCCTCTCTGCCCGTCATGGTAAAACTTCCCCACAGACAATCCACGTCGCCCGACAAAAGCAGCAGATCCTTTTCCGTCCAGTCGATCATCTTAAATTCGGCGCGATAGCCCATGCGCGAGAACGCTTCGGTTGCGATTTCCACGTCCACTCCCGAAAATACGCCTGTCTCTCCCGTGAAAAAATAGGGCGCGTATTCGTCGCTGCCTAT
The DNA here is from genome assembly GCA_934277845.1 of uncultured Clostridia bacterium. GTDB lineage: Bacteria > Bacillota > Clostridia > Christensenellales > Pumilibacteraceae > UBA10677. The sequence continues at coordinate 10,523 of CAKQVV010000030.1, read as the reverse complement.
GATTATTGCCGGTCTGTTGTCCGGCTCAACAGGGGTTTCGCCGCCTCCGCACGCCGAAAACGCGAAAAGCACGACGGTCGCGAGCGCGACTGCCGGCAAAAACGATATAACTTTTTTAATCGCACGAATCATAAGTTTTTCCGGAATAATTTATATCGGTTTATTGCATCCTGTCGACGACGTCTTTGAAACACTCTATAATCAGCGGATTGAACGTACCGCATTCGCCGTCCAGTATCATTTTTACGGCTTTTTCTTTCGGATAAGCCGCCTTGTACACGCGTTCGCTGGTCAGCGCGTCATAGGCGTCGACTACGGACACCACCTGCGCGGAAACCGGGATCTCGTCGCCTTTCAGTCCGTCGGGATAGCCCTTGCCGTCAAAGCGTTCGTGATGCCAGCGACAAATTTCGTACAGAAACTTCACCAGCGGCTCGTCGGCGTATTCGGTCATGTCCCTGACCATTTTCGCGCCGTAAACCGTGTGCAACTTTACCGCGTCGTATTCATCGGGCGTGAGTTTGCCGGGTTTGTTGATGATACGCTCGTCCACGTCGAGTTTGCCCAGGTCGTGAAGCGACGCGGCGGTGGATATCAGGAATATGTCGCGGTTGGTAAGTTTATATTTGTCCGTCACCTGCACGAGACGATTGAGCAGTATTTCCGAATACCTGCTGACGTTCGCCATGTGCAATTCGTCCTTGCCGTAGTGCATGCTTATCAGCCGGCTGAGGATATTGACGAGCAGCCTGCTCACCTTTTCCTTGCCGATGATCTCTTCCGAAACGGTGGAAATCAACCGACGCTGTTTCGAGTAAAGGTTGATCGTGTTCATCACGCGGCGGCAAACGACTTTCGCGTCGAACGGGCGATTGATATAGTCCACTACGCCGAGGTCATACGCCTGCCGGACGGCGGAATCCGACTCGTCGCCGCTGATCGTGATGACCGGTATGTGTTCGATAAGATTGTTGAGATTCATGTACTTCAACACGTCAAATCCGTTCATGCCGGGCATTACTATGTCGAGAAGCACGGCCGAAATATCCGCGCCTTTTTCGTTGATGATTTCCACCGCTTTTTCGCCGCAATCGACATCGACGATATCGTATTCGTTTTTCAGTATTTCCGTCAGAATCTCGCGGTTGAGCGCGGAGTCGTCGACAATCAGTACTGTCGGCTTTGTGTATCCGCCCTCGTATTCGCCGGTGTCGGTCACGAGATCGTCTTTTTTCTTTTTCGCGCGGTACAACAGCTTGTCCGCACGCGACACCGCTTCCTCGATCTTGCCGTCGTCGCACATAGCCGCGCCGATACTCACGGAAACCCTGACCGCGGCATAACCCGCGATTTCGCAGTTCTGCACGTGCTTCATCATCGCGTGAAGCACGGTCTCGAAGCCTTCCTTTCTTATATCCGGCATGACAACCAGAAACTCGTCGCCGCCGTAACGGATCAGCTTGTCGGTGGCGCGCAGACATTTTTTCATTTCTTTCGTGACTGCGGCAAGGATACGGTCGCCGGCGTCGTGCCCGTACATGTCGTTGTAAATCTTGAAGTCGTCGAGGTCGATCATCGCGACGCCCGCCTGCACCGAGCCCGTCTTGACTTTGTCCTCGTAGTAGCGGCGGTTATACGCGCCGGTCAGCACGTCGGCATAGGTCTTTTCAAAATACTCCCTGCGCCTGTCGAGAATATTGTCGTCGCCTTTTTTCAGGCTGTCGCTGTCCTCTATTTCTTTTATCAGTTCCAGAACATAAGGCTTGCCGTCCGCTTCGATATAATCCGCCACGACTTCGTAAGCCTTGCCATCTATCATTTCGGCTTTGGACGCGCGGCGTTTTTCGTTGAACGCCCTCAATGTGACGCAGTTGTCGCACGGCACGTCGTGATTCCATCTCTCGTAACAGCGGCAATGCGTGTCGCAATCGACAAATCCCATATCGGCGAGCGACTTTTCGTCCAGCTCGTCCTCTCCCAAAAGTCTCACTACGTCGAACACCGTTTCAAAAACGCTCATTCGTTCGCGCAATTCTTTCATCGTGATCCGGTTAATGTTTTCCATCTTTCTCTTTCCGTCGTATTACGCAATCGCGGCGTAATGATAATCGCGGCGATTTACCGTAAAAACATTAAATATCATTGCTTTTTACGGCATACGCCACGCTATTATTATAACTGAATCTTTTGCGAATTACAACGAAAATGCCGCCCGTTTTCACCTTCGGGCGGCAAAATTTTCAGTTTTTCGAGAAATTCTTTCGGATAAATTCGAGGTAGTCGACGTATTTCATCGGTCTGGAGAAATAATAGCCCTGAATGACGTCGCATCCCATTGTTTTCAGCTTGTCGAAATCCTCTTTGGTTTCGACGCCTTCCTGCGTGACCTTGACGCCCATTTTTTTCACGATGTCCACGACCGACGAGAGAATCATTTCGTCGCGGGCGTCGTCCATGCCTTTTTCGAGGAAGAACTTGTCGAGTTTGATTTCGTCCATGTCGAGCGTTTTGAGAATGTTGTAGGACGAGTAGCCGGTGCCGAAGTCGTCGAGCGAGCACTTGAATCCCGCTTTGTGAAGTTCGGTGACTATTTCCGACAGATACTCGTAGTTTTCGTAGGCAAAACTCTCGGTAAATTCCAGCGTGACGAATCCGTCGCGGATGCCGAATTTTTCTTTGACTTTTTTATAGTACGCGAGGAAATCGCCGCGGATCGCGGTCACTCTCGACACGTTGACGGAAATCGGGTAAACCGTCATGCCCTTGCTCACGCGGTCGGCGATGTTTTCGCACGCGCGGAAGAATACGAAACGATCGAGTTTGTCGATAAATCCGTTCTCCTCGAACACCGGCAGGAACTCGGCGGGCTTGCGGTACGCTTCGATCTTCGGATCGTACCATCTCGCCAGAATTTCGCTGCCGTCGAGGTCGCCGCGGCGCAGATTGAACTTCGGCTGGTAGAAAATGTGAAACTCGTTGTTTTCCAGCGCGCTTTCCATTCTGCCTTCGATCTCGGCTTTTTTAAAGTAATCGTCGCGCACGACGTCGCCGTAATATCCGAGGCTGAACGCGCCGCTCTTCATGCCGCCGGAACGTTGAAGAATACGGACTTTTTCCACCATCTTCCTGACGGGTTGATTGAGGTCGCGCTCGACCTCGTACACGCTGAACGACATTGTGATCTTGAAGTCGTCGTTGCCCTCGTAGTCAAAGCGTTCCATGCTCCTGTACACCGCGCCGATGCGGTCTTCGAGGTTCTTTCTGTCGCGGTAGTTAAGCAGCAGGAAGAACTCGCCGTCGCCGAAGTAACCGAACGTTTCGGCGGGAAGCAAGGAAAACTGCAACACGTTGCGTTCGTGCAACAGCAATGCTTTTGCCACTTCGTCGCCGAAATGTTCTTCGGTATAGCGGAAGTTATTGATCTCCGCCGCGACCATCGCGAACTTCGAGTTCTTGTGCCGGCGAAGTATGTCCTCGGCGTCCTCGGCGAACTTTTTGGGTGTGCCGCAATCGAGTTCGGCGTTGATCATTTCCAGCGAGTAGATGAGTTTGTCGGTCTTTCTGCGGTTCATTATGAACACGACGCACAGCAGAACGGTGACCAGCGCAAGCCCGAACATGGTACCCATGATCTGCGAAACGGTTTCGTAACCGCCGCCGTACACGTCGGACAGTTTGAACAGATCCAGAAGGAACAGGTTGCCGTTTTCCGCGCCCAGCGACCTTATCGCGACGGCGTACTGCTCGGTACCTATTCTCGTGATAATCGTGCCGCTTTCGCCGTTGTTCACCAGTTCCACCGCTTCGTTGTACTTGCCGCCCTCGGTCACGATCTTGAAGAGTACGCCGTCCTGCACCGCTTCCGCGCCGATGTCGAAACCCTTTTCGTTCACGTCGCGTTCGAGGATCTTGCCGTCGTGCTTGCAAAGGAGCGAGAACGCCGCGATCGCAAAACAGTCTTTTGCGCCGAGCTCGGCGGTTCCGGTCGCGTCAAGCGATTCTTTCGCCGTGATCAGCGACACCGCCACGCGGTCGTAGATCGGGATCACCGCGTCCACCGCGCCGTCGTACACTTTCGCATAGACGGCAAACGCCATTACGCGGTTTTCGTATTGAAACACTCTCGACGCCGCGCCGCCGATGCGAGATTCGACCAGCAAAGTCAGTTCGGCATAGTTCAGTTCCTCGCCCGTCCGCGAATAGACCTTGTTCGCCTTGACGTAGGCGACGTCGATAAACGTCGAATCCGTCTTGCCGGCATCCAGACAAAACTCCTCGACGGCAACATGCACTTCGTCGACGTTCGCACACTTTCCGACGGTGCCTGCCAGCACTTCGGCGCGCGACCGCTTTTCTTCTATCTGATTGCCGACGAGCAGGCTCTGCTCCAACGCGTAGTACTCCGCGCGCTCGGCTGCTTGACTCGCGATCGAATCGGAATAATTCAAGCCCTGCACGAGCACCTGCACGAAAAACGCCGCACAGATCATCATTATGACGGCAAAAGCCATGATATTGCCGTATTTCCGGAAAAACTTTTTCATTGCGCGTCTTTTGCGTCCTCGTTACTTTTCGTCGGGTTTTGTCCCGGCTGTTCCGTATAGTCGATTTTTTCGTTATTTTCGTCGGTCGCGGGTAAAATCCGTTGATTTTCTTTCGGTTCCATGGAAGTTTTGCCTTTTCCGTTGCTGCCGGATTCCGCTTCGCGGGCAAGCCGCTCCGCTTCTTCCGCCACTCTGCGGTCAAACTCTTTCTTTTTGCGTTCTTCCTCGTCGCCGCGGATCGCATTCACGATATCGGGCACGTACAACGCCGCGGACGAAATCGCGAATATCAATAATATCGCGGTTATTCCCAGCGGACTTTTGAACAACTTGCCGAAGAACGTAAGCACCGGCAGGTTGCGCCGGTAAACCGCAACGACGTCGGCGGGCCTGACCGTCCGGCCGTCGGCGGCGAGTGAATTGTCGCCTTTGGTTTTATATCCCGCGTCGGTTACTTCCGTCACGCGGTGAGTGACCAGTAAGCCATAAGCCCTGCTGCTCTCGTCGGTACACAGAAAAGTTATCACGTCGCCCGGTTTTACGTCCGTGCCGTCCGATTTTTTCACGAGAATGAAACTCTCGGCGGGGATTTCGGGTTCCATACTGCCCGTTTCCACCCACAACACGGCGCGCCCCGCGACGAACGGCGGAGTCGAACGGTTTCGCCCCAGCGCCACCGACGCAATCGCCAGTACTACAGCGGCAACTGCCGCCGTCCAGAACACCGCGTTGCCTATTATCGAACGGATTATTTTCGCTTTTTCGTTCGTTCCGGTCGTCGTGTTTTCGCTCATTTTCCGGACTTCCTGAACATCGAAAACAGCCGCCTGAAAAAGCCTTTATGGTCGGGCTTGGCTGGTTTCGGCTTGATAAACTCGATAAAGTCGTGCGAATCGTCCACGACGAAATCGGTAGGCTTGGAATAGTCGGTCGCGACCTGCACGACGTCGGGAATCGTCTGCGTGTCGGCAGCGGCTTTCGCCACCGCGGCACGCGCGTTCTCCGCTTCCGCGTCGGCAGTTTCCGGGGAAGGCGGCACCACGGTAGCCGCGGCTTCGGCGCGCCCGTCCGCATTGCCGTTATTTTTGCTCCACAAAGACTGAATTTCGTCGAGTTCGACGAAAATCTGTTTGCTTTCGTCGGAAATCGTAGTTTTTTCGTCGTAACTTTCCGACTTCGTAAGATCGTTTCCGTTCTCCGCGCCGGATTGTCCGGCTTCGTCGCTTTCCGTCTTTCCGAAAAGGTTATCCGCGGGCTGCGGCTCGTACTCGCCGTCGACGCGTTTCATCCAGCCGCACGCGAGCAGTTCTTCCGTCGTCATCGGCGCGTAAGCCGCGGCGAGCACCTGCCCGGCGGGCTTCTTCGCCGGCATCAGCCCCTCGTTTTCCGCGAGTATTCTTATCAGTTCCTCGGCGTAACGCTCGGCGCGGTCGCTGCGCACTTTCATCAGCGCGGGCACGGCGGCGTAAGTCTTGCTGCCGCCCGCCTCTTTCAGAAAGTATTTTTTGTCCTGCGCCGCGGGATCGAGCGCGAGATAAAGTTTCAGCGTCCTGCCCGTCGCGTTGATCTTCGCCAGCGTCCTGCGCCCGAAGTAAACCGCGCAATAACGGTTGCTTTCTTTCACGCGCACCTTGTTATATTTAAGAAACGCGTTAAGCACAGCCGCGTAGTATTCTTTCGTTTTCTCGTCCGCAAGGCGTATTCTCGCGTGGAACGTGCGGACGTATTTGATACCGCCGAAGTCGAACTTCTCTTCCTCTTCTTCGTCGTTTTCCGCTGTTTCGGGAAGACTATCCGCAGGCTGCGGCGCGGGCGTAATCTCGATCGCGTCCAGCGGATCGGGCAGCATTGCGTCGGCGGCGAGCGCGACTTCTATCGCGAACGCCAGTTCTTCGTCCGTAAAGTCCGCGACCGGCTCGACGCGGCTTTCCGTCTTTTCTTCGCCGCTCTCTTCGGCGGCGCTTTCCATAATATTATATTCGTCGGGATTAAAGGAGCGCACTTCGTCGGCAACGCGCGGATAGATCACGGGCGAAACGCGCGTACCGAGCGTTTTGTCGTCCGCCGCGCCGCAAGCGTTTTTGCGGAACGACAAATAACTCGCCGCCGCCAGCCTGCCGAGTTCCGCGATAAATCCGTCGCCGGGATCGATCGCTTTTTCTGCCACCGTCAGTCCGAAACCGCCGTCGTCGTAACGCTCGATAAAGTCCCACAGTTCCAGACACTGACGGAAATATTTGTTCTTGACGATCGCGTTGGTACGAAGGATCGGCGGATTGACGTACTTGCCTTCCATCTGCGTCACAAACTCCGATCCGGCATACTCGCGCACGACCGCTTCGAGTTTTTCAAGACGTTTGCGGATTTCCGTCGAAGGCTGCGTCCTGCGCACACTGCCGTCGAACTTGCGGTCGTACTCGACCGTGATCGTCACCTTTGCGCGGTCAAGCCCCTCGCGGAACACGGAAGTAAAACTCACTTCGCGGCATTTCTCGTCCGCCCCGAACTTTTTCGCGATCTCGTATCTGCGGGTAACGAAAATGTACAGCCGCGCGACAAGCGTGTTGAGAAATTTGTTTTCATAGGTAAGGATCGAGTCCTCGCGAAACACGTTCAGAAGTTTCTTGGGCGTGATTTCGCCGTCATCGTTCAACGAAATATTATCCGAGTGTTGTCCCAGGTATTCTATCGAACGCCCGGTGATTTTCTTGGTCATCTCGACGGGCAGCACTTCCTCGGTTTCCACGATGTAATGCGTGGGATTCCGCATGAGATAATCGAGCGCGCCGAGCGTGTTCTCGATCTTCTCTATCCACCGCTCGTCCACCGTCCGCAGCATAAGTTTTTCGCGGAACTCCACCGTCGTTTCGCCCGTACTCATCGCTTCCAGCGTTTCTTCGTAGGCGCGGTATTTCTTCGCGATCTCGTCGAGATAATTCGCGGTAGCGGAAGCCGCACCCTCGTCGGCAAGTTCCGGCAGGGTGTATTCGTCCGCAATCCGTGCGATTTCTTCCTCTTCGGTCCGGGCAGAGGCGACTTCGCCGTCGCTCTCGCCGCCGGTAATGCCTTTCCCCGTCCCCGCATACCTTACTATGCGGATGAGCCCTCGGGTAACGAGGTTGTCGAACGTATCGGCGGGGATTCCCTTTACCTCGCCGGCGTCCGGATTTTCGATCAGGTTAAGCGCGGCGGCACAGGCTTCTATCGCCCTGATCGCGCCGCGAAACGCGCCGTCGCTCCTGATTTTCAACAGCGCCGGCGTCTTTTCGTATTTCTTTTTGCCGGCGGCGTCTTTCGCCTTGTACTTGCCGGTCACGGCAGCCGGATCAAGCGCGAGATAAAGACACAGCGTCTTGCCGGAGATCGTTATTTTCGCGAACGCGTTGCGCCCTGCGGAAAAACCCGCTCCGCCCCAGCGCACACGCGACCTCACTTTTTTGTAACTCAGCAACTTTTTCGCGACTTCGGCGTAATATCCGCGCACGTTGTCGTCCGCCAGCGCAAGCCGGGCAACGAACGAACGATTGTATAAAAGTTTGTCCGTCCACCGCGGCTTTTCCGTCGTTTCGGATTGCGCCGCGGTCGTCGTTTCGTTTTCAGTTGTCACCGTAGCGCACCTCCTTTACGGTTTTGCCGCAATGGCGGCTCAGTAGGTCTTTTGCAAACGCGTCAGGTACGCGATACTGTCGCGCATCTTGTTCTTGCCGAACAGCGAGTCGAGCGTCGCGATAAGTCCGCGTATCTCGTCGCGGATAAGCGACAGGTTGAGGCTCTCGAACTTTCTGAAAACCTTGGTCGCCAGCATATAGTCGACCGCCTCGGTTTCGTTGCCGCCGCACGCGACGTACACGGGCGCAAACGCACGCAGTTGTTTCATGATACGGTTGCCGAACGCCACGCGGAATTTCTCGATGACGTAAAGGTCGAGTTTGCCGATGTTTTCCAGCGTTTTATCCGACACGGGATAACGCTTTTGCGCATCTTTGTAAAGTTTCTCGACATAGGAATACGCCACGCGTTTCGCGGTCGTTGCCGGTGCGTCGAACGGAATCCCCTTGCTGTCGAGATTGATGACGAACGCGCGGTCGTAAACCTTGTCCGACACCGAGAAAGTCGAGTCGTCGTTGTTGATGGTGCCGACGTACCACACGTTTTGCGGAATGGACAGCGCGCCGTCTTTGAGAAGTTTCGGATCGTTTTCCCACGCCGACGGCACGAGTTCGATATTCCACTCGTCCGCATTCGGCATTTCGAGTACGGACAGCATTTCCGCGAAGTAATACTCCACTCTCGCGATGTTCATTTCGTCGAGCACGATTACGTTCACGTCGTCGTTGTAACCCGATTCGTAAATTCTCTTCAAGACTTCGGTTTCGTTGAACTTTTTGGTAAACTCGTTGAAATATCCGAACAGTTCGTTGCGGTCGCGCCAGGACGGCTGAACGGAAGCGATGGTCGCGTCGGACAAAAAGTACTTGCCCATCATGTACGGCAACGAAGTTTTACCGGTACCGGAAATACCCTGCAAAATTATGAGTTTCGTGGACGCAAGCCCCGCGATCATCAGCCGTATGGTGCGAAGATCGTAGTAAAGTTGATTGTTGGTGCAGGCGAAGTTGCGGATATCCTCGCAGATCTCGGAAAGCGTCATGTTGCGGACGTAATCGGGCACGACGTAGAACGAATACTTCTCGTCCACGGCGGCAAGCCGCGCAAAACGCCTGCCGTCGTCGTCGCCGCGGCTTTCCTCTATTCCGTCCATTGCCTCTTCTACCTGACGGAACTCGTCCTCGAACATGCGTTTCATCTGCTCGTAGGACAGCCCCGCCTGCGTGACTTTCAGTTGCATTATGCGTTCTTTTTCTTCGGTGAGCCGAAGTACGTCGCGGTGAAGATCGGAAATTTCCTCGAGAAGATCCTCGCTGCCCACCTGCGTTTTACGAAAGCGGATAAACTTCCTGATGCCGAGAACGATAAGGAACGCTATTCCCACCCACACGGCAAACGTGAGTATAAACGCGAGTATGGACAAAATCCAGTCGCCGGCGGTGAAATTCACGCTCTCCTGCGACCAAAGGCGGAAATAGTACGGGAAATCGAAAATCTTCCCTATGCCGAAAATCAGCCCTTTGAAAATCATCAAAAAGCCGTCCAGCATATAGCCGAAAAATGCCTTGAACCATGTCATAAATCCGTATAACGCGCCGTCCATAATTTTTTACCGACCTTTTCGCGAAACGAGCGCGGCAATTATTTGCCCGTCGTTTCGTCCTCGTTTTGTTCCGCTTTTGCGGTTTCGTTCTGTTCCTGCTGACGGCGAAGGTACTCTTCGACCGCCTTTTGCTTGATAAGTTCCTCGTCGGCTGCGGAAATCACTTTCTTGTCCGAGTTTTTCACCCTGACGACCGTGATTATAAACACCACGAGTTGGTACACGAAAAACGCCGAAAGCGGCAGGAGTATGCACAATCCGAAACCGAGCCGCGAGCCTAAAAACGTGATAGTCGCGCCCAGCCCGTTCGCTTTTTTGCCGGTGTACACCGCGATGATCGCGTTCGCCGAAACGGTTTCGCTTATTCCGTGAGTATATTCTTCGTTGTCGCCGCGCGTTTCCAGCGAGACCGCCTTGCCGTTTTCGTCTTTGTTTATTTTTATTACACGGTGGGAGTTGTATTCCCCTTTGGAAATCGCTCCGTCGCCGTTTATGTCCCATTCGAAAGTAACGATATCGCCTTCTCTTAACGCGCCTATCGCTTCGTCGTTGCCGTAGATATACTTGCCTACTATAAAGTCGCCTTTTTTAAATCCCGACGGAAATTCGTCGGCGACGCCTTCGGGTTTAGCCGCGTTCATCGAGTTTGACTGAACGCTCATGTAACACTTGCCGCCGATTACCGGGACTTTTGTCGCGCCCGAGGCGGCGGAAACCGCAACCACCGTGATAAATACGGCAAAAATCACGAACAGCCAGAGTATGAC
>CAKQVV010000029.1 GCA_934277845.1 uncultured Clostridia bacterium | reverse complement strand
CGGCACTGTGATCGCCTATGCGTCCATGTACGGTAACACCAAACGCGCGGCTTACGAACTTGCGGCTAAACTTGCCGAGCGCGGAGTGAGAGAAATCGTCGTGCGCGACCTCAGCAAAACCGACGTATCCTATATCGTTTCGGACGTATTCAAGTATTCGAACGTGGTTGTGGCGTCGGTCAGTTACAACGGCGGACTTTACCCCAGAACCGAAGCGTTTCTTGCCGATCTCAAAGCGTTGAACGTGCAGAACCGAGCGTTCTCGCTCGTCGAAAACGGCAGTTGGGCGCCCACCGCCGCAAAACTGATGAAAGAGAAGATCGACGGGCTTAAGTCAGCGCGTTATGTCGGCGAAACCGTGACTATGCGCGGATCGCGCCTTGACGAAACCATGCTCGACAACCTTGCCGCGGCGATCGCAGAGGATTTAAAAGCGTAAAACGCAATATATCGGGTAAAAGTAAAAAAATATCGACTAAAAACGCAATATATTGTGGTTAAAAACTGTTGACAAAACGCGCGTTATAGGTTACAATATAGGCGGTTGAACGATGACGGACAAACCGTTCGTGGCGTTTCGACCGTGAAAAACATATGACTTTCTGCTACCGGTGGATATCGCGGAGTTTACCGCAAAGGAACGGAAAGTCCAAGGACTAGCCGACCACCTGGGCAGAGATTATTATGTTTCTGCCCGTTTTTTGTGCCTTTTTTGGCGGATAAATACGGTCGGATAATATGATAAAACTATTTGAATTACTTACGAGAGGTGCTTATGAACTACGAACAATGGAATGGTTTTAAGCCGGGATTGTACGAAAACGAAATCAACGTCGCCGATTTTATCAGGACGAACTATACGCCTTACGAGGGTGAGGCGGATTTTCTGGCGAAGCCTACCGCGCGTACCCAAAGAATGATGGAAAAGGTGAACGCGCTTCTTAAAGCCGAACGCGAAAAGGGCGGAGTACTCGACGTCGACGTGGAAAACGTTTCGTCTTTGCTCGGTTTCGATCCCGGCTATATAGATAAAGAAAACGAAATCATCGTCGGACTTCAAACCGACGCTCCTCTTCGCCGTGCGGTCAATCCCTTCGGCGGCATAAGAATGGCGAGATGCGCGTGCGAGGCTTACGGATATAAACTTTCCGACAAGATCGAGGAAGAATTCAAGTACAAGACCACGCACAACGACGGAGTGTTCCATGTCTACACCGATGAAATGCGTGCCGCGCGTCACGCCGGAATAATCACGGGACTTCCCGACGCTTACGGCAGAGGCAGAATCATCGGCGATTACAGACGCGTCGCGCTTTACGGTACCGCCGCGCTCATCGAGGCGAAGAAAGCCGACAAAAAGCATTACGGCGAACGCGACATGACCGAAGATAATATCCGCACCTGCGAAGAACTCTACAAACAGATTTCACACCTCGAGGATCTCGCCAAAATGGCGACTATGTACGGCAAGGACATTACGCGCCCCGCGGCGAACGCCGAGGAAGCGGTGCAGTGGCTGTACTTCGGCTACTTGGCGGCGATCAAGGAGCAAAACGGCGCGGCAATGAGCCTGGGCAGAGTGAGCACGTTCCTCGACGTCTACTTCGAGCGCGATATTAAAAACGGCTTGATCACCGAAGAACGTGCGCAGGAAATCATGGATGATTTCGTCATCAAACTCCGCATCACCCGTCAGCTCCGCACGCCCGAATACAACGATTTGTTCGGAGGCGATCCTACCTGGACTACCGAAAGCGTTGGCGGCATGTGCGATGACGGCAGGACGCTCGTCACCAAAAACTCGTTCCGCATGCTCAATACTCTGTACACGCTGGGTTCCGCTCCCGAGCCGAACCTGACGATCCTGTGGTCGGAAAAACTCCCCGACGCGTTCAAGCGTTTCTGTGCCCGCGTTTCCGCCGACACCGATTCGATCCAGTACGAAAACGACGATCTCATGCGCCCGATCTACGGCGACGACTACGGCATCGCTTGCTGCGTTTCCGCGATGAAGATCGGCAAACAAATGCAGTTTTTCGGCGCACGTTGCAACCTTGCGAAACTTCTGCTTTTGACGCTCAACGGCGGCAAGGACGAGAATACCGGCATGCAGGTCGCGCCCGAGGGCAAGACTTTCACCGGCAAACTCGACTACGACGAAGTAATGAAAGAGTTTGCCAAGTACCGCGCATGGCTTTCTAGACTTTATATCAACACGCTCAACGTGATTCACTTCATGCACGACAAGTATGCCTACGAAAAGATCCAGATGGCACTTCACGACACCGAAGTCGAACGCTTTATGGCTTGCGGCGTGGCGGGACTCAGCGTCATTGCGGATTCGTTGTCCGCAATCAAGTATGCGTCCGTGACTCCGGTAGTCGGCGAAAACGGACTTATCGAACGCTTTGAAATCGAGGGCGATTACCCGAAGTACGGCAACGACGACGACAGAGTGGACGGCATCGCGGTAAACGTACTGAAAGATTTTTACGACGACCTGAAAAAGACGCCGACCTACCGCGGTGCGAAACACACGCTCAGCGTGCTGACCATTACTTCAAACGTCGTCTACGGCAAAAAGACGGGCAACACCCCCGACGGAAGAAAGAAGGGCGCACCGTTCGCTCCGGGTGCAAACCCGATGCACGGCAGAGAACATTCCGGCGCACTCGCGTCGCTTAACTCCGTTGCGAAACTGCCTTACGAGTGTTGTCGCGACGGCATATCCAACACGTTCTCCATCGTTCCGTCCGCACTCGGCAAGGATCCCGAAACCCGCGATCGTAACCTTGTCAATATGCTGGACGGCTACTTTGCGCAGGGTGCGCATCATCTCAACGTGAACGTGCTCGACCGAGAAAAACTCGTTGCGGCTATGGAAAATCCCGATCTTTACCCGAACATCACGATAAGAGTTTCGGGCTATGCGGTCAACTTCCATAAACTGTCGAAAGCGCAGCAACTGGAAGTTCTCGCCCGCACCTACCATGACAGCCTGTAAGGCGCGCATAGACTCGTTCTATCACGGCTCGGCACTCGACGGCGACGGACTGCGCAGCGTTATCTTTTTCTCCGGGTGCAATCTTCGTTGCCCGTTTTGTCACAATCCCGAAACGTTGTACGGTACCGGCTCGGAATACACCGTGGAAGAAGTAGTGAAAAAGGTACTGCGTTACAAGACGTATTACAAGGACGGCGGAGTGACGCTTTCCGGCGGAGAACCGATGATGCAGGCGGAGTTTTGCGCTCGGCTTACCGACGCACTCCACGCCGAGAATATGAACGTGATCGCCGAAACCAACGGCACCGTGACAAACGAACCGCTGATAGAGAAACTTGACGGCGTGCGCGTCGACGTCAAGAATTTCGGCGACGAGAGAGGAAAAACACTTGTTAATCGGTATTCTGCGTTTCTGTCCGCATGCAAAAAATACGGAACGCCCGTTACGCTCACCAACGTACTTATCCCGGACGTAAACGATAGTGAGGATGCGATCGCCGCGCTTAAAGACCTGAAAACAGAGTTCCCGTTCGTGAGCGGAGTCGAGTTTTTGCCGTTCAGGAAAATATGCGTCAACAAGTACGCCGGACTGGGGATTAAATATCCCTACGAGGACAAGCGCGAAGCCGCCGGAGCCGACATAACCGCGGCTTATGAAAAATTCGGAGAAACACCGACACGGCGATAAAACCAAAGCAATAACGAAAAGTCCCGCCTTGAGTACAGGGCAGGACTTTTTTCTGTTCTATATATTATATATGAGTGTTTTTTCGCAACCGGCGATTATTCTCCCGAGCCGGAGTCGTTCGATCCGGGAGAACGACCGAAAAACATTTTGTAACTGCGATAGAAAGTGGTATAGTCCTCGAATCCGCTGAGTACGTAAGCCTTGGTCGGACGCACGCCGCTTTGAATCAGGTTGTGCGCGTACATGACTTTTTTGTTGCGGACGTATTGCATTATACTGATCTTCATTGCCTTTTTGAACGAGTGGTAAAGAGTGGACTTTGAAACGTACAGGTCGTTTGCCATCTGTTCGAGGGAAGTGATGCTCGTCAGGTTTTCGCGGATGTATTTGATGACGCGCGAATTGAATTCGTCGAGATATTTGAATTCGTCGCGGTTGTGCTCGGAGTCCGTCATGCAGATCAGCATGAGATTTTCGGCGAGCAAGGCCCTTTCTATTACTCTGTAGTCGCGTTCGTCCAGAGTCTGGCGGTATTCGATGATGCGCTGGAAATTTTTGGTAATCTGCGAGGACGCGCCTATATGGAAAAATTCGCCCTTTGAGAACGCGCGGGTGACGAGATCGTTCGGAAGATAGTCCGCCGACACGTTGAAAACGCAACGCGAATAGGTCGTGTCGTCTTTCAGTATCATATAGTGATATTTCGACGGTTTGATGAGCAGCAGGTCAAAGGGCGCAAGCTGATACTTGCGGCTTTCGACGACGTACTCGCCCTGAACGTCGAACATGAACAAGATTTCCGCGGAATCGTGAAAATGTTTGGCGAATTGAGTTGCTTTGCAGCGTTCGTTCAACGAATAACTGCTGAAACAGCCGTTACTGAGCTGAACGTGCATCAATAGTTCATCCATCGTGTGCGCTCCTTTTTCGTGACAGGTATGCGGCAATCGCGAGCCTTAACGATAGTATAACATACAAATGCTAAAATTGCAAACTATTTTGATTTTTTTTGATATTGTTTTAATAATTTTACTGTGATATACTGTATCTATCAAAGTATGCCGACATGAGGGGCATACTATGCATTATTGACCGGAGGAGAAGCATGAAATTCGGTGCTCAACTTTATTCGCTCAGAAATTTTATCAAAACCGAGAGCGATATCGACGACACTTTTGCAAAAGTAAAAGCCATGGGCTATGACAACGTTCAGTTTTCAGGCGCGGACTTTAACGCGGAATCGTTGAAGAAAACTATCGACAAATACGATTTGCCGGTAAACCTCACGCACATTCCCGCGCAAAGACTGCTCGAGGAAACGGACAAGGTCATAGAGGATCACAAGATAATCGGCTGTGAATATATCGGTCTGGGCGCGATGCCGCATGCGTTCCCGTTCACGGGCGGACTGAAAGAAGTGGACGAGTTTATCGCCGACTTCGAGAAAATCGCGAAAAAGATCAACGCTGCGGGACTTAAATTTTCCTATCATCATCACGACTTCGAGTTCCGCAAACTCGAAAACGACATGACGATATTCGACTATCTCGCGGAGCGCGCCGAACACTTTATGTTCACGCTGGATACCTACTGGTTGCAGCGCGGCGGCGTTTCGGTGCTGGAATATATAAATAAGATGAAAGGCAGGATCGACTGCGTGCACTTAAAAGACATGATGACCGTCACCGAAGGCGGGCAGAAGTACGCGCCTCTCGGCGTCGGCGTCATCAATTTTCATGACATTATCCCCGCAATGGAAAAAGCGGGCGCGAAGTACGCGTTCGTCGAGCAGGACGACGCGGTGACTTATCCCGATCCGTTCGGACAAATGGAAACAAGCGCAAATTATCTTAAAGACGGAGGCTGGCTCAGATAATGATAAAGGTAACGCTCAGCGCGTTCGCCGACGAGGCAAACAAGGATTTTGACGCCCAGATCGCCGCGCTTA
This sequence comes from uncultured Clostridia bacterium, assembly GCA_934277845.1. Taxonomy (GTDB): domain Bacteria; phylum Bacillota; class Clostridia; order Christensenellales; family Pumilibacteraceae; genus UBA10677. Next base: position 9,449 of record CAKQVV010000029.1, on the reverse strand, counting down.
AACGCAACGGCATATATAATATAGAACTGCGCGGGCTGGACGGCAAAAACGTTTCCGCGCTTACCGACGACGAAGCGAAAGCATACGCAAAGACGCTTCGCGACAACGGCATCACCGTGTGGTCGCTGGGCAGTCCCTTGGGCAAAATCGACATCACCGAGCCGCGCGAAAAGCACGAAGAAATGCTGCGTAGACTTATGACGCTTGCCGATATCTTCGGCACCAAGCGCATCAGAATGTTCAGTTATTTCGTCGCCCGTGAGGACTACAAAAAATATCGCGACGAAGTGATCGACAGGCTGCGCGCGCTCGTAAAGATCGCCGACGGCTATATGCTTTGCCACGAGAACGAATCCGCGATCTACGGCGCGACGGTGGACAACTGCGTCGACATCTACGACAACGTTGACGGCATTTACAGCGTGTTCGATTCGTCGAACTTTATTCAGTGGGACGAAAACATCGAATACGCCTATGACAAACTGATAAAACGCGCCGACTATATTCACGCTAAAGACTCGCGTTACAGCGACAAGCTCATCGTGCCGCTCGGATACGGCGACGGATTGTACGAAAAGATTTTCGCCAACCTCGAAAAAGACACCACCGTTACGCTCGAACCGCACCTGTTCAAGTTCGTGGGTTACAGCGACATCGACAAGAAAGAACTGAAAGGCTTGTTTTCGTTTGAGAACAGCGACCGGTCGTTCGACGCGGCGGTGAAAGCACTCAAAGAAGTATTGACTAAAAGCGGTTACCGCGAAGGAGAAAAAGGCACATGGATAAAGTAAGGTTCGGCGTTGTCGGTATCGGCAACATGGGCAGCAGTCATTGCAAATGGCTCAACGACGGCAAAAGCGTAAAAAACGGCGTGCTCACCGCGGCTTGCGATATTAACCCCGAAAAAATCGAGAATATAAAGAAAAAACTCACCGATCCGTCGGCGGTCACGTTCTTCGACGACGCGGAAAAAATGTTCGACAGCGGTCTTATCGACGTTGCCGTCATCGCGGTTCCGCACTACGATCACCCCGGACTCGTAATCAAAGCCCTCGACGCGGGACTTAACGTCATTTGCGAAAAACCCGCAGGCGTCTACACCAAACAGGTCAAGGAAATGAACGAGCGCGCGGCAAAGTCGGACAAGATTTTCGCGCTTATGTTCAATCAGCGCACCCACCCGATCTTCCGCAAAATGCGCCGGATGGTGCTTGACGGCGCGGTGGGCAATATCAAGCGTCTTAACTGGATCATCACCGACTGGTACCGTTCGCAGTCCTATTACGACAGCGGCAACTGGCGCGCAACCTGGGCAGGCGAGGGCGGCGGCGTGCTGTTCAATCAGGCACCGCACAATATCGACCTCTTCCAGTGGATCCCGAACATGATGCCGAATAAAGTCCGCGCGTTCTGCCACTTCGGCAAGTGGCACGACATCGAGGTCGAGGACGACGTGACGGCCTACTTCGAGTACCCCGGCGGCGCGACCGGCGTGTTCATTACAACCACGGCGGACGCTCCCGGCACCAACCGCTTCGAGATCGTGGGCGACGGCGGCGAACTCATTTTCGACGACAACAAACTCGTCTACAAGAAACTCAAACAGAACGAACGCGAATTCAACAAGACCTGGACCAAAGGCTTCGGCGCGCCCGAGTGGGAAAAGATCGACGTTGAAGTCGAGGACGACGGCATAGAACAGCACGTCCGCGTGCTCAACAACGTTGCCGACGCGGTTCTCGGCATCGCTCCGCAGTTCATCGACGGCAAAGAGGGCATCAAAGGAGTGGAACTTGCCGACGCAATGCTTCTCTCGACCTGGCTCGACAAAACCGTAGACCTGCCGTTCGACGACGACCTCTATTTCGAGGAACTCAGTAAGCGCATAGCGACCTCGCGTCTTAAAACCGCGAAAGAAGCCGTGCTGGATACTGCCGGAAGTTACGGCGACAAGAAATAAACAAAGGAATTAACGCTCCGTTTCCGTTTAGACGGGGCGATAACGCCGCAAAGCATATACTGAATAAAGAATATGTGCCGGCGATAAAGCGGACATCGACCGCTTGAAAAAAATTAAGGAGGTAAACGATGAATAAAAAATTGAAGGGGCTGCTCGCATGTCTTATGTGCGTTTGCTCCGTAGGAGGGATTGTGACCGGTTGCGGAAACGGAATGGGCAAAGCGGACTTCGGCGAAACCGAACTGCCGCATTACAGTTATGAGAACACGGCTCAGGACGGGAATTACAATCGCAACCTGTTCTACCGCAACGATCTCGAAACAAAGTACGGCGATCCCACGACGATTTATATCGACGAGGGTGAGTGGGCAGGCACTTTCTTTACCAGCGGTACTTCGACCGGCAGGTCCTATTCGGTAAGTTCGTCCAAAAACTTTATCGACTGGGAACTCGCGGGCGACGGTTTTACTCCGGCAAGAAACCATTTCGGCACAGAGAAATTCTGGGCACCCCAACTCATGTACGATAAAGACGCGCGCTGGGGCGACTACAACAAGGGTACCGCGGAAGAAGCCGACAAAAAAGGTTTGTTCTTCATGTACTACTGCGCCGCGACTTCGCCCACCGAGAAAGTGCTGAGAAAAGGCACCAACTATCTCGCGGTGGCTATCGCTACCGCACCCGGCGGACCTTACACCGAATATACCGGCACGAACAAGAACGGCACCTATATGGACGCTTCCGTTCCGCTTTTCGATATCGAGTACATAAACCCCGAAACTGGCATCAACCTCGACGAGAACGCGGCAAAGGACTGGGAACTCTACCGTTCCGGTCGTTCCTTCATCGATCCGGCTCCGTTCGTCGATCCCGCTACCGGCGACAAGTATCTGTACTTCTGCCGTAACCGTTGCGTCGACACCAGCAACGAGATCTGGGGCGTGAAGATGAAAGACTGGGTGACGCCCGATTATTCCACCGTCACGCGTATCACCGCTTTCGGTTATCTTACCGTAGAAGGCGCGATCAATTCGGACAGAAACCAGCAGTACGACGTCAAGGGTTACACCCTCAAAATCGACGAAGGTCCGTTCGCTTATTACGCCGACGGCACCTATTATATGACGTTCTCTATCGGTTCTACCAACGACAAACTTTATCCGGTAGGGCAGGCTACCGCATCTTCGCCGCTCGGACCTTTCACCAAAGTTCAGGGCGCGGACGGCGGCATCATCTGCTCGCCCGGCACCGACTGGGATATGAACTCGTCCGGACACCACTCGTTCATCGAAGTGGGCGACGAACTCTGGATCGTTTACCACAGTTATCCCGTCAGCGCCACCGGCGCGCTCGGCAGCCGCGGACAGGGCTTTGACCGCGTGTTCCTGCACGAAAACAACAAGGGACAAAAGGTACTCCACGCCAACGGTCCCACCAAGACCATTCAGGCTCTGCCGGCAGCGGTCAGCGGATACAAGAACATTGCGCCTCTCGCCACCGTCACCGCAACTCACGCGGCATCGGGCAGCGACGCGAAACTTCTCACAGACAACCTTATCGCAATGCACTCGAGCGAGGACGCCTCGTCGTTCCTCAGCGACAATATCGCAGAATTCGAAGTCGACGGAAAAGAAACGGTAATCACGCTTGACTTCGACGATTACGTTACCGCGCGTGCGATCATGGTTTACAACAGCGGCGTATTCATGGATTCTTTTGCCGGCATCGAGAAAATCGAAATGGCGTTCCGCGACGCAAACGGCAAAACAGGCATCGCGGTGATTAACAATCTCGGCTTCTGCATCAACGCCAACATCGTTCCGCTCGACTTCATTTACAGTCCCGAGGAACTCGAGGACATCGACGAAACTTATTACACCATGCGCACGGGCGGCGCGGCGATTGCCGAGTTCAACGAAATCAGCGTAAATAAAATAAGGTTGACCATAAAGAAAGGTGAAAAAAGAAACGGTCTTAAAATAAACGAGATAGTGGTTCTCGGCAAGACCGCTTAACGGAGGGAAACAATGAGAAAGAAGAGTTTAATTATATTGCTGCTCGTCCTTCTTATGTCCGTAACCGTATTTGCTTGTGCGGGCAACAAGTACAAGTTCGACGATTACACCGACTTTTCGGGCGGCGATAACTCGATTCAGTTCGAGGGTGACGCGGACATGACGCTCGACGGCGTTCTCGACGAAGAGGCGTGGGCGAACGTAAACAACAAGATGAGCGCGGTCAGTTCGTACTCGACCGACGAAGAACCGCTCAAAATGGACGTGTACACTCACTTCGGCGAGAAAGCGTTGTACTTTGCGTTCGACGTAACCGACAACACGATTTTCGTCAATCAATCGCGTAAACAGTCGCGTAATACGGGCGTGGAACTTTATCTGTCCGCACTCGACAACTTCACGTTCGGCAAGGGCTGCATTTCCGTTCGCGTCACTCCGTGGGAGAACGGCAGCGCCCCCAACGTGACCTACTGGGTCCCCAGCGGCGGCAATATGTGGTTCCAGACCAAAGTCGCGGGCAAGTACAAAGCCGGCACGCGTATCGACGGAAAGATCAACGAGCGCAAGGGCGCGAACGGCTACGTCGTCGAACTTGCGGTGTCCTATGACCTGATCGGCGGCAAAACCGATGCAATTCAGTATACCGCGTCGTTCGTTCAGTCGCGCGTGCTTGAAAGAGAAGAGCGTCTTGACAACACCTTCTTCAAGGGCACCAGTTACGTTTCGCCCGGCAGCTGGATCGGCGTGACCGAGAACAGTATTCTCGCCGGCGACGACAAGTACAGTTATCTCGACGCAAACTACGTCACTCCCGATGCCGACATGAACGTCGACGGTAAACTCGACGACGAGAAGTGGCAGGAAATCATAAACGCAGGCAAGGGCAAAACCATTACTCACAAGAGTACCGGCATTTCGCTGACGACCTATGCGCTATTCGGCGAGAACGGCGTGTATATCGGTCTTGACAGCAACGATCCGGAAGTCTGGTACAGCCCCGATCGACAGACCAAATACAATACCGGCGCGGAAATCTTCGTCAGCGCGCTGGGAGCAACCGAACTTACCAACGACTCCGCGGTGCAGTTCCGTTTCGCCGTGGGCGGAGGTACGCTCCGTTACAGAGCAAACCCGTCGTCGCAGTATCCCTGGACTTCGTCCTACTTCCCGGCAAAGGTTGCAGGCTCGGTCAAGAACGGCGGCGAGTTCAATAAATCTGTAGATACCGAAAACGGCTACGACGGCGTAGACGGCTGGCAGGGCGAAATCTTTATTCCGTGGTCGGCGTTCGGCGCAACCACCGAAGAACAGAAATCCCAGATCGCGATATTCAACTGCATCTACTGGAGCCGCAGCGACGCGGAGACTCCGGGCAGCACCGAGTGGAAATACCTTGCTCCGGCAGGTGCCGAAGTCACCGGCGTAGGCTCTGCGGATATGAATCCGCAAAAGACTTTCTTCCGCTTCACCAAAGCCGACGGTTTCGTGTTCGGCGGAGTGGAAGTACCCGACGTAGTGTTCTTCAAGGGCGGCGACGGCACCTATAAAGCAACCGTAACGCCGAAATACGTCGACGCGGTAACTTCCGCAGGTTTTGAAACCGCGATTAAACCGGTAACCGGCGGCGAATTCTCCGTGACCGGCGTCACCGGCACGCAGTTCACCGACAACGGCGACGGCACCTACACGATGACCGTTCCCCAGTCCGAAGCGGCTAAATTCGAGGGCGGCAAGGTCGCTCGCTTTACGCTCGAAGACGGCGTGTACGCAGACTTTACCATCGAATACGTCGACATCGACTCCTCGAAGTTCGACACGAGCAGGGTAAAGGCGTACGTCAACTTCGACGGCGGCATTAAAAACCACGTCGGCGACGCAACCGCTGTCGTCGACCGCGGAACCCCGAGCCTTGTTAAGTACGGCACCGGCTCCGCAATCAACGGCTACTATGCCGCAAATATGAGAAGATCGTCCGTTAAACTCGCGACCACTGTCGGCACCGGCAGTTTCGTGATGTCCGCTATGGTCAACGGCACGGATGTCAAGAACTACTTCAAAACCGATACCGAAGGCGGCTACTCAATGGTGCTTTTCGGCACGGGCAACGTCGACGGAACCAAAGGTTTCGCATTGCAGGCAAGACGCGATAACGTGTTCGTAAGAATGCCGGACGGCAAACGTTACGATCACGCAAATGCGCTTACCTATATATCCGACGGCTGGCAGCGTTGGACCTTTATGGTCGACAGAGAAACCGAGGGTAAACTTACCTATACGCTTTACATCGACAATCAGAAGGTCGCAAGCAAGACCATCGATCTCGATTCCGCAATTTCTCTCGACGTTGAGAACTACAACACCGTGGGCATCGGCATCCCCGGTTGTAAACTCGACGGCGACGGCAGCGGCAACAGTTATACCGACAAGTCGATCGGCATTGACGAATTTATCTACACGACCGGCACCTATTCGTTCGGCGAATTGCTCAACATGATCGCGTGGGTGAACGAAGCCAACGCCAAGTACGCGTTCGCTACCGACAACGTAACGTTCGATTTCAACGCCGTGACGGCAGACGGCTACACTCAGCAGTTGAGAGTAACGGCATACCCCGATGACGGCACCGTCGTCGACGTGACCGACGTCACATTCGGCGCGGAAATCGCTCCATATATCACCAAAGCGGACGGCGCCGACTACTTCACGCTCACGATCCCCGCAGACAAAGTCGCGGAATTCAAGGACGGCGTGATTACGACCTACACACAAAACGGCGTAACGAAACAGTTTACCGTTAAATACGTCGCTCTCGAAGCGCTTTATCTCGACGCGACCGAAGTCACCGCATGGAAGAAAAACAGAGTCGGCGACAACTACGTATTCACCGTGGGTGTCTACGGCGACGCGGATCTTACCGCTATGGTAAAAGGAGCGTCGTTCGGCGACTGGAACGATTATTCAGTCGACAACGGTGACGGCACCTATACGTTCACCGTTCCCGCGTCCGTAGTCGAAACCCTCACCGCGACAAAGATCGTCGTTGTTAACAAAACGGATGCAACTTCGGCTGACTTCAGATTCGAGTACAAATACCTGACAGCAGAGGAACTTGCGGCTGTCGCAAGCGCAACCGACGTGTACTACGACTTCAACGGCAATATTGCCGACAAGATCTCGGGCAGTACGACCGCACCCGTTAAGGGCGAGGCGATTTACTCGGATCACGACGGCGAGAACACCGCACTCAAAGTAACCTTCAATACCAACACCGTAGGCGCGGCTATTTCGCTCGGCACGGATAGTTTCACGATGTCGTTCGACTCGAAGATCTACTCCGAGTACTTCAACGGCAACGCCGGCTACGAACTCGTCACCTCGACGTTCGATAGTGATTCCAACCCCGGAACGTTCCAGTTCTCCGTACACGGACAGAATCAGGTACTCCGTATTCAGGTCGGTGACAATGCCGGTGCAAACCACTACTTCAACGACACCAAAGGCAAGATTAAACTCGACGCTTGGCAGAGATTTACGCTCGTAGTCGAACGCGGTCTTGAAAACGACGACGAAACTCTCGAAACCGTCAAGATCACGCTCTATATCGACGGCGTAAAAGTCCAGACCAAAACCCGTTCTATGGCGAAAGGTCAGGTTCTCGGCAACGGCACAGTCTACTTCGGCGGCAACTTTAACTGGTCGACCAAGACATCCGAAATCGACAACTTCACGCTCGTGAGAAAAGTACTCACCGACAAGGAAATCGAAGGACTTGACAGTTACTACACCGAAATCGTCAAAGCGGCAGGGTGGCACGTCGACAACGTTGCGTTCGACTTTACCGAAGTTACCGAAGGTACGCCGTTCACCGCGTTCGTCAACTTCACTACCAACGGCAGCGGCGCGAACATCTTCGGCGCGACCTTTACGGGACTGCCCGAAGGCGTCACGATCACCGAAAGCATATCGGCACCCGGCACGTACACGCTTACCGTTCCTTATGACAAACTCGGCTCGCTCAAAGGCGGCGTGACCGTCACCGCGAAGATCGGCGGCGTAGAGAGAAAGTTCACCGTTAAATACGTCGCTCTCGAAAAACTCTATCTCGACACGACTTCCGTGTCCATGTGGAAGAGCGAGAAAGCCGACGGCGCGTACAAGTTCAATATCGGCGTATACGCGGATGACGAACACACGATCGGACTCGGCGGCGTCACGTTCGACAAGTGGAACGAACACGCAACCTACGCCGGCAACGGTATCTATGCGTTCAGTGTCCCGGCGGCAACCGTAGAAGCACTCACCGGAATCGAAACCGTGACCGCAAGCAAGGACGAAGCGGAAACCGCGGCGTTCACCTTCGAATACAAGTACTTCACCGCCGATGAAGTCGCGGCAATCGCGAACAATACAAAAGCGTATATCGACTTTGACGGCAACGTTACCGACAAAATCGCAAATAACGCGTCCGTAACCAGAGGCGAAGTAACCTACGCCGACGGCGCGAAGTACGCGGGCGACAAGTATTTTGCGGCTAACCAGAAAAATACTTCCGTCAAACTCGCAACCACGCTCGGCACCGGCAGTTTCACCGTATCCATGCTCGTCAACGGCGCAGATGTCAGGAAATACGCTCTCGACGACTATATCAACGGAGTACCGGGAGCAAAAGCGGGCTACGCGTTCGTACTCTTCGGTACGGGCAACGTAGACGGCGCAAACGGTTTCTCCGTCCGCGTCAGAAAAGATACGGTTCAGGTCAAGGTCGGCGGTACGAATAAGGGTTATAGTTCTGCTGTTTCCAAAATTACCGACGGCTGGCAGCGTTGGACGGTCACGTTCGATCGTTCGACCGAAGGCACCGTCAAATATGTCGTTTACATTGACGGCGTAGCGGCAATCACCGACAGCGTCGCTTATGACGGCTCGTTCGACGTCAGCGGCTACAATACGCTCGGCATCGGCGCACCCGGTTGCAATCTAGACGGCGACGGCACCGGCGGCGGTTACACCGACAAGGCCATCGGACTCGATGACTTCACGCTCGTCAATCGCGTACTTACCGCAAAAGAGATCGAAGGACTCGACAGCTACTATGGCGAGATTCTGGAACAGGTCGGCTGGTACGTCGATAATCTCTCATTCGACTTTGCCGACGTAGCGACGCTCGGAGCAGGCGAGGCGTTCAACGCACCCGTCAACTTCACTACTAACGGCAGCGGCGCGATTACGACGGGCGCAACCTTTACGGGACTTCCCGAAGGCGTAGCGATCAATGAAACTGCGGGAGTTTACACGCTCAGCGTTCCTCAGGATAAGATCGACGACTTCAAAGCGGGCGTAACCGTCACCGCGAAGATCGGCGATGTCGAGAGAACGTTCACGATCAAGTATTATCCGCTCGAAAAACTCTATCTCGACACGACTTCCGTGTCCATGTGGAAGAGCGAGAAAGCCGACGGCGCGTACAAGTTCAA